>JAEUOE010000156.1 GCA_016790885.1 Dechloromonas sp.
TCGGCATCGGCCCGGGCGATTTCGCCTTCGTATTCGTGCCAGATGAAGAGCGGCACGCTGACCCCGAAGCCATAGCTGTTGGTGGGCGCATTCTGCAGGTTGCGTTCGAACTGCACGCCCACCGTTACGTCACGCGTGCGCTTGGCGCGGGCCAGGTCGCGATCGGCCTCGGCGGCGGCCAGGCGCTTCTGGGCGGCGGCAAGGTCGGGGCGCTGGTCGAGAGGCGCGGCATTGAGGGCGATTTCCTCCAGCTGCGGCCAGTTGTCGGCGGCAACGATCTGCTCGGCTTCGCTGTCGTGCCCGATCAGGTAGGCCAGCATTTGCTGCGCCTGGGACAGGTCGGCCTGGGCTTGGCGGGCATCGGCCTCGGCACGGGCCTGGTCGATCTGCAGGCGCGATACATCGACCGGTGCAAGATCGCCGGCCTTCAGGCGCAAACGACCGGCCCCCGCCGATTTTTCGTAAAGCGCCGCCGTGTCGCGGGCCAGGGCCAGTTTTTCCTGGGCCAGGCGGAGGTTGTAGTAGGCCTGGCGCAGGTCGCCCAATTGCTGGCGTGCCGTGTCGGTGCGCAGCAGCTTGGCGGCATCGACCCGGGCTTCGGCACCCTTGATGCGTAGATCGCGTTTTCCGCCGCGTTCGATCAGTTGTTCGAGGCGGAATTGGGTATCCATTTTCTTGTCCTTCAGCGGCCCGCCACCCAAACCGGATTGCGGGCTAATCGACAAGGCGTTGATGGTCAAGTCGGGATTCGGACGTTGGCCGGCCGTTTGCGCCTCGGCTGTGGCTCCGGCGACCAGGGTGTCGGCGAGTTTCAGTTCGCGGCTGTGTTCGCTCCACAGAGACTCGGCGTCGTGCAACGTGAGGGGCAGGCCGCTGCCGGCGAGCGCCAGGCCGGGCAGGGAAAGCAGGAGAGTCAGGTAGCGTCGCATCAGGGTCGAATAAAAGTCTGCGTGGTATCGTATAAAGCTGTCCTGACCGCTTTCTGACCATTCGATGCGTATTCTCCTGATTGAAGACGATGCCCTGCTGGCCGACGGCTTGGCGCGCGCCTTGCGCCATTCCGGCTACGTCGTCGATCTGGCCGATAACGGCCAACTGGCCGACAAGCTGCTGGCCGACAACACCTATGAGCTGGCCATTCTCGACCTGGGGCTGCCCGGCCTCGATGGTGGCGAGGTGCTGCGCCGCCTCCGCTCTCGCCAGCAGAAAACGCCGGTGCTGGTACTTTCGGCGCGTCTGGCGGTTGAGGAGCGCGTGCGCGTGCTGGATCTGGGGGCCGATGACTACGTGGTCAAGCCGGTTCGTCTCGATGAGCTGGAGGCGCGGGTGCGAGCCTTGATCCGGCGCGGGCAGGGGGCCGCGGTGCCGGATCTGATGCTTGGCCGGCTGCGCCTGGATACCGTCGGCAAGCGCGCCTGGCTGGACGACAAGGCGCTCGACCTCAATGCGCGGGAATGGGCGGCACTGGCTTTCCTGACCTCGCGGGTCAATCGCATCGTCAGCAAGGAGCAGTTGATGCAGGCGCTGTACGACTGGCAGGACGACATTTCGGCCAACGCCATCGAAAAACTGCTCTCCCGCCTGCGCAGCAAGCTGGAAGTAGCGGGAATCACCATCCGCACCGTGCGCGGGTTGGGTTACTACCTCGAAAAACCGGACGATGCTGACCCGCAGCACCACTAGTCTGCGCCTGATGCTCATCGACCGGCTGCTGCCGGCGATGCTTGGGCTACTGCTGGTCGGGGCGCTGGCTGCCAACTGGGTGGCCCTGCGAGCCGCTACCAAGGCCTACGACCGGGGCCTGCTCGACACGGCCTTCGCCATTGCCGAGCAGCTGCGGGTGGTCGACGGCAAGCTGCAACTACCGCTCAGCCAGCAGGCGCGGGCGGTGCTGCTCACCGACAAGTTCGACCAGGTTTTCTACGCCGTGCACGGATCGCAGGGCGAATTGCTCGACGGCAACCCGGAACTGCCCATGCCGCCCCTGGAAAACTGGCGGCAAATGGGTAGCGAAGGGCGTTGGTATTACGATGGCACGCTGGCTGGCGAACCGGTAAGGCTGGCTGGCTATCAGCGCCACTTCGACGATCAGACGGTGACCATTCTGGCTGCCGAAACCCTGGTCAAGCGCAAGGAACTGGTGCGCGACATCCTGCTCGGCATGCTGTTGCCCGAAGTGTTACTGGTTCTGGTTGCGGCATCGGTCATCTGGTTCGGTGTACGTTCCGGATTGCGTCCGCTCGATACCTTGCGGGCCGAGCTGGCCGACCGCTCGCAGGCCGATCTGCGCCCGGTGACCGTCGATGTGCCGGAGGAAATCCAGCCGGTGGTCACCGAGGTCAACGGCTTGCTGATGCGGCTCGACACGGCGCTCGCCAGCCAGCGCCATTTCGTATCCGATGCCGCGCATCAGTTGCGTACCCCCATCGCCGCGTTGCTGGCCCAGGTCGAGGCCGCCCAGCATGAGGCGGGCGAGGCCGGCAACGGCACGCTGCGCGGTATCCACGCGGCAGCCGGGCGCCTCGGGCATCTGGTCGAACAACTGCTTGCGCTGGCCCGGGCCGAACCCAGCCTGGCCCAGGCTTCCAGCGTGGTATCGCTGGTCGGTTTGGTCCGCCAGGTGGCCGAGAACTGGCTGCCCAAAGCCATCGGCAAGGAAATCGACCTGGGGTTCGAGCTGAACCCCGCCGATATCCAGGGCAACGAACTGCTGTTGCAGGAATTGCTGGCCAATTTGCTCGACAACGCCTTGCGCCATGCGCCACGGGGCGGGGTCGTCACCGTCGGTTGTGGCCAGGAGGGCCGGATGGCATGGCTGTGTGTCGAAGATAACGGCCCGGGAATCCCGGAAGGGGAACGTGCGCGGATCGGTCAGCGTTTCTATCGCCCCGCCGGGCAAACGGGTGATGGCTGCGGTTTGGGGCTGGCCATCGTGCGCGAGATTGCCCGGCAGTATCAGGGCACGCTGAGCGTCGGCACATCGCCGCGCCTCGGCGGTGCCTTGCTGAAAGTGGAATTTCCGCGGGCCGACGCGGGCCGCTGAGCGCTCAGGCCGGCTTGTCGTCGGCGGCCGCCTTGGTACGGCGTCCGGCCAAAGCGAGCACCAGCCGAAAAACGACGACGCAGCCCAGCGCAACCAGGGCAACGCTCGCCAGCGACCATTCGGGGAGGAAATGGGAACCCAGGGTGGTCAGGATCAGCCAGAGAAAAACGAGATACATGAGGAAACCTTGCGCCAGGTCAGGATGGGTACGGTAGCGTCATGGTCAGCAAAAGCTTGGTAAAACCAGCTCCGGCCAACACGGTGGCCAGTATATAATCAAATGCTTAAGTTCATGGGCTGCGGGGCCTTTGGAGAAGCACGATGCTCAAATTCTTGTCGATGCTGTCAAAGCATCTGGTACGTGCCATTCCGGCCGTCATGGTGGCCGGCTTCCTGTTCGGCCTGGCCGTGCCGGCCGGCTGGCTGAAGACGCTGATCGTGCCGCTGACCTTCCTGATGGTGTACCCGATGATGGTCAGCCTGAAACTGGCCAAGGTGCTGGAGGGCGGTGACAGCAAGGCGCAGTTGCTGGCCCAGGTGATCAACTTCGGTATCGTGCCGTTCTTCGCCTTCGGCCTCGGCCGCTATTTCTTTCCTGAACAGCCGTACTACGCCATGGGCCTGCTGCTTGCGGCGCTATTGCCCACTTCGGGCATGACCATCTCGTGGACCGGCTTTGCCGGCGGCAACCTTGGTGCGGCGGTCAAGATGACGGTGCTCGGCCTGATCCTCGGCTCGCTGGCGACGCCTTTCTACGTGCAATGGCTGATGGGCGCGACCGTGCCGGTCGATCTGCTGGCGGTGTTTTCGCAGATCGCCTTCATCGTCTTCCTGCCCATGGTCGCCGGCCATTACACGCAGGCCTACCTGCTCAGGAAGCACGGCCAGAAGGCCTTCCAGACCGAATGGGCGCCGCGTTTCCCGCCTTTTTCGACGCTTGGCGTGCTCGGCATCGTCTTCGTCGCAATGGCGCTCAAGGCCGAGCAACTGGCCGCCCGGCCGGCCGAATTGCTGCAACTGCTCGGCCCCTTGCTGGCGCTCTATGTCGGCAACTACCTGCTGAGTACCGTCGTCGCCAAGCTGCTGCTGCCGCGCGGCGACGCCATCGCGCTGGTCTATGGCACGGTCATGCGGAACCTGTCGATCGCCCTGGCCCTGGCCATGAACGCCTTCGGCAGCGCCAGCTCGGATGCCGCCCTGGTCATCACGCTGGCCTACATCATCCAGGTGCAGTCGGCAGCGTGGTACGTCAAGCTGACCGATACGCTGTTCGGCAAGAAGCCGGCCGCGTAAAACCGGCTCTCAGGCGCTAGCCACCGCCTGGTCGGCGACGATGCGGCCGTCGACCAGTTCGATGATGCGGTCGCAGCGGGCCGCCAGGCGCGGGTCGTGGGTGACGATCAGGAAGGTGGTGTGCTGGCGGCGGTTGAATTCGCGGAGCAGGGCGAAGACGTCGTCGGCCGAGTGCGTATCGAGGTTGCCGGTCGGCTCGTCGGCCAGCACCAGCGACGGGTTGGTGACCAGGGCGCGGGCGATGGCGACGCGCTGCTGCTGGCCGCCGGACAGCCGGTTGGCGAGGTACTGTTTGCGCTCAGCCAGGCCGACCTGATCGAGCAGCTGGCCGGCGCGTTCGAACATCTCGGCATCCGGCCGGCCGCGGGCGACGAGCAGCGGCATGGCGACGTTTTCCTCGGCGGTGAAGGCCGGGATCAGGTGGTGGTGCTGGAAGACGAAGCCGATGCGCTGGCCGCGCAGGCGGGTCAGGCCGGTGTCGTCGAGCTGGCCGCTGTCTTCGCCGTCAATGTGCAGCTGGCCGCTGGTCGGCCGGTCGAGCAGGCCGATCAGGTTGAGCAGGGTGCTCTTGCCCGAGCCGGAGGGGCCGATCAGCGCGGCGAACTCGCCGCGCCGCAGCGTCAGGTCGATGCCGTGCAGGATCTCGCTTTCCACCTCGCCGCTGCCGTAGGACTTGCGGATGCCGGCGAGGTGCAGGACGCGGTCGTCGGGTTCAGCCACGGATCGCCACCACCGGGTCGAGTTGCGCCGCGCGGCGGGCCGGCAGCAGGGCGGAGAGGATGCCGACCAGGCTGGCACCGCCGGCCGCCAGGGCGACCAGACCGGGTTCGACGCCAATGACGAACATCGGCGTGCCGTCCGGGTTGCGCGCCAGCAGTTGCCACAGCATCAGGAAGCTCCAGGCCAGTGCCGAGCCGAGCAGCGAGCCGAAAAAGCCGACGATGCCGCCCTGGAGCAGGAAGATGCGCCGCATCTGCGCCTGCGTCGCGCCCATGGCGCGCAGGATGCCGATTTCCTTGCCGCGCTGGATGACCGAAACGACCAGCACGCTGGCGATACCGAAGGCGACCGACAGCGCGATGAAGAAGCGGATGACATTGCTCGAGACGCGCTGCGAGGTCAGCGCGGTGACGAACTGGGCGTTGGTCTTGATCCACGAATCGGCGGTCAGCCCGGTTTCGCCGGCGATGCGGCGGGCCAGGCGTTCGGCCAGGTCGAGGTCGTGCAGCGCCAGGTCGATGCTCGACACGCCGCCGACCAGGTCGAGCAGGCTTTGCGCCGTGCGCAGGCCGACATAGACGTTGCGGGCATTGACGCCCTTGTTGCCGAGGTCGAACAGGCCGGTGATGATCAGCGTGTCGCTGCGCCCGTCGGCCGCGCTCAGGCGCAGCTTGTCGCCGACCTCGGCACCGAGATCCTTGGCCAGTTCGATGCCGATCACCGCCTCGCCGGCACCGACCCGCAACTGCCCGGCAGTCAGCCGCTCGGCCAGGGAAATAACCCGGTTGTAGCGTTCCGGCTCGATGCCGACGATGGTAATCGCCTTGTTGGCCTCGCCGCGCACGGCAAAGGCCGGGCCGGAGGCGACCGGCGAGACGGCGGCGATTTCCGGCCAGGTTTCCAGGCGGTCGCGCAGCGTCTGCCACTGGTCGATGGCGCGCAGGCGCTGGGCCTGTTTCTGCAGGCGCAGGGCGGTGGTGTCGGTGGCCTGCTGCGGGCGGGCGATTTCCTCGGGCGGCAACAGCGTGATGTGGGCCTGCGAGGACAGCGTGCGCTTGATCAGGTTGGCCTGCAGGCCGGAGAGCAGCGCCGACATGAAGACGATGACGGCCACGCCGACCCCGACGCCGACGATGATGAGCAGCGACTGCATCCGCCCCTCGCGCAGAAAGCGCACGGCGGCGATCCATTCGAAGGGCATCCAGGTTTTCAATATTGGCCCTTATTTCCGGCTGACCGCAGCCACCCGGCGGCCTTCGCCGAGCGTCGCGCTGGCCGATAGCACAGCCTCGCCTTCGCTCAGGCCATCGACCACCTCGCAGCGCCCGGCGCCGCGCAGGCCGAGCTTGACCGGCTGGCGCACCGTGCGGCCATCGCGCACCGCCATCACCCAGGGCTGGCCGCCGGCATCGCGCACGCTGTCGCAGGGCAGGCTCAGGGCGTCCGGCCGGCGGGCGGCTTCGATGTCGATGGAGACGGTCATTTCGTGGCGCAGGGTGGCCGGCGGCTGGGCCACGGCCAGGCGGATTTCGACCGAGCCGCGCAGGGCGTCGATGGACGGTGCGATGTAGCTGAGCCTGGCCGGGAAATGCTCGCCCGGGTAGGCATCGGCCGAGACGCGGGCGTTCTGGCCGAGGGCGAGCAGGCCGAAGTTCTTTTCGTCGATCTGTGCCGTCAGCTCGGTGTCGCCGTTCGGCGCCAGGGTGAGCAGGGCCTTGCCGGGCTGCGCGGTGTCGCCCGGCTCAACGCTGCGCGTCAGCACCCGGCCGGCGACCGGGGCGCGCAGCGTGGCGTAGGCCAGGCGGGCTTCGGCCACGGCCAGCGCGGCGCGGGCCTGCTCGACATTGCTGCGGGCGACGCGCACCTCGCTGCCCTGTGGCCGGTTGCTGGCCGCCTGGATCTGCGCCGCCTGCAACTGGCTGGCCGCCACGTCGCGGGCACGCTGGGCGTCGTCGAGCTGGGCCGGGCTGTAGAAGCCCTTGGCGACCAGTTCGCCGACCCGCTGGTACTGACGCTCGGCCTGGCGGGCATTGGCCTCGGCCTGGCGCAGGCTCTGCTCGGCCAGCGGCAGGCTGGCTTCGCCGATCTGTTGCAGGCGGCTTTCGGCCTGGGCCAGGCTGGCCCTGGCCTGGGCAACGCTGGCCTGCCATTCGGCGGCATCGAACTGGAGCAGCACCTGGCCGGCGGTGACCGCATCGCCCTCGCGCACTGCCACGCCGGTCACCCGGCCGGTGATCTGGCTGGCCACCTCGACCCGTTGCGGCGTGCGCACCCGGCCGCTGGCGACCACGGCCTGGCGCAGTTCGCCGCGTTCGACACGGGCCACCTCGACCCGCTCGCCGCCCAGGCCGAAATAGGCAACGGCAGCCAGGGCGGAGCCGCCGAGCAGGAGGGCAAGGCGGCGCGGACGGGGGAGGCGGGCGAGGATTCCGGTCATGGGGTCTCGGTGGGGTTTGTCGGGCGTATGGTTGAGTTTTGCGGCAGTTTACGGGAAAGCGGCGTCATCGCGTCGACTGCCGAGAAGGCGGCTTCGTTGCGCAGCGCGGCGTCGCCGCTCGTCCAGCGCAGCAGCGGGGCGGCGGCTTGGGCGGTGTTGACGGTGGCGCAGGCGTCGATGCACAGGCCGCATTGCGTGCAGGAGAACATCCAGCGCTTCAGGCTGCGCGGTTTCAGGCGCATTGGGCAGACGGCATCGCAGGCGCTGCCCTGGCCATCCAGGCAGGTCGCGCATTCGGCCAGCCGGGAGCGCTCGGTGCCGACCACCAGGGCGCGCCGGTTGCTCATCCAGGCCAGGCTTTGCAGGATGCCGACCGAGCAGCCATAGCGGCAGAACAGGTGGCGGGCGAAGAGCAGTTCCAGGCTGAAGGCGACGGTGCCGGCGATCAGCAGCCAGACCTCGCCGGGCAGCAAGGTGCCGCGGAGCAGGCTGCCATAGACGTGGCGCGGTGGCATGACGTAGGTCAGCGCAGCGAGCGTGAAGATGAAGCCGCTGGCCACGGCAATGGGTAGCATCGGCAACCAGGCCCGCCAGTCGCGGACACGGGGCTGGCCGTTCGGGTGGATGGGCGGCAGCGCCTTGCCTTCCCACAGCGTCGGTTTGCCGATGGCGCGGACGAACAGGCTGTTGAGCCATTCGACGACACCGAAATGCGGGCACAGCCAGCCACAGTAAATCCGGCCCCAGCGCCGGGTGGCGTAGATGAAGGCGGCGATGGCGACGACCAGCGGCAGGATCAGCCGCAGCACAATGTTGACCACCGCCTGGGCCGGCGGGATGCGCTTGGCCAGCAGGTCGTCGATGCCCAGTTGCCAGGGGAAGGTGAGGAGGTAAGCGTGCTTCTCGACCATGTCGTAGCGGAACAGGTCGAAGACCGGCGCCAGGACGAAGAGGGCGAAAAAGCCGAGTTGCGTCACCCGCCGCCAGGCTTGCTCGGCGGCGGGAGTCATCGAGCGAACAGCCTCAACGCAGCGAAATCCAGTAGGCCAGCAGGATCAGCCCGGAAACCAGGATCAGCCAGCCTTCGAGCAGCACCCGCCACATCCGCGGCGCCTCGCGCAGTTCCATGAAATCGAGAATGACCAGGCGGCCCTTGACGAAGGCGATGAGCAGCATGGCAACGATGGCCGAGGTGCCGGCGGCGCCGACCTCGCCGAGATACCAGGTGATGACGGTCGCCACCATCAACACCAGCCAGGCCCGGTGGGCAGTATTTTTCAGCATGTCCATGATCAGCGCATCACATAAACGAGGGGGAAAAGGATGATCCACAACAGATCGACCATGTGCCAGTAAGCCGCGCCACTCTCCAGGCCGT
>JAEUOE010000171.1 GCA_016790885.1 Dechloromonas sp.
TCGTCGTTCAGCGAAACCGATAGCGGGATGTAGGCGTAGGTATTGCCCAGCATGTTCGGGCCGGGATTGATTTCCGGATGCCTGATGGTGCCAACGGCGAAACCGATTCCCCAGTCATTGGTTTCCAGCGGGCGGAACAAGGTTTTTGCCTGGAAAACATAGTCGCTGGTGGCGGGTGCGTCGTCGTGGCGCGCCCGGCCACCGCCGACGGTGAATTCGAGATTTCCCGTCGGGTTGCAGGCGGGCAGGGCCCATAGTTCCTTGCTATCCGGGTAGATGCGCATCCAGCTTTCCAGCTGGCAACTGCCTGCCGTTGTAAGGCGGGCGTCATCGGTCACGAATGGGCGTGCGGCAAAGGCGCAGGTCGGAATGATCAGGGCCGTGCAGGCCAGGTTTTTCAGTCGCATCGGCATATTTTATTTCGAAAATGTGAAGCCCCGGTTTCACCTGCCAAGGGGCGGGCAGCAAAGCTCGGTATACTGGCCGTCGCTCCCCTTTGCCTTGAGAACTCAAACGCCTATGTTCCTGTTGCTGCAAGCCCCTGAATTCCTTCTGCCGGGTCGGGCATGAGTTCGCCGATGTCCCGCCAGGCTCTGGCGGCAGAACTGCAGACGGCGGCCGATTCCTATCAGCGGGCGCACGTGATCCAGCATTGTGCGGTGTGTGCGAATCCGTGTTGCCGACTGGACAGGCTGGTCCTCGAACTGAACTGGAAGCAGGTGAAGGTGTTCTGGCAGCTCGACGAGTCGCGTGCCGCCTTCGACCGGCGATTGGCTTCGGGTAAGGGCCCCGAGGAGATTCGGGCGGCGGACGGGCTCTATTTTGCGCACCGAAAAGTCTGCCCGGCCTACGACGAAACACAGCAATCCTGCCGGGTCTATGACCAGCCAATCAAGCCGGTGGGCTGTTCGGACTTTCCGGTGTATGCCGATGGTGACTGCCTCACGGCCGATTTGCGCTGCGAGGCGGTGGATATCGACACACTGAGCGCCTGGGTGGTGGATGCCCTGGGGCCGGAGACGCGGGTCGTCCAGTCGGCTGACCGGGATTTTCCCTTCCTGGTCTCGCTTTCGGTCAAGCGGCGGGGTGCCAAGCCCCAGGCGAGGGCAAGGCGCGCTTAGTCCGGGCGGGCTACAGCGAGCGCTGCGCGTGCATCATGCCCGGGTCGTCTGCATCGCGGCGGACGTCGAAGCCGAGCTGGCGGGCGAATTTGATCATCTTGTCGTTGGAAGCCAGGATGAAGGCTTCCATTCTTCGCATGCCACGCGCCCGCGCTGCGTCGATCAGCGACAGCATCAGGATGCCGGCCACGCCGCTGCCCTGCCATTTGTCGTCGATGGCGATGGCGAACTCGCAATCGTCGCCCTGCGGGCCAGCGACATAGCGCGCCACGCCGATTTCCACATCTTGATCGGCGCGCCGGATGATTGCCACCAGCGCCAGGTGGCGCACGTAGTCGATCTCGGTCAGGTACTTGAGCTTGCCGGGCGGCAGTTCCTTGAGCGTGGACATGAAGCGCTTGTAGCGCGAATCGGCTGACAGGTGCTGCACGAATTCCTGCTCCATCGGCTTGTCATCGGCGCGGATGGGGCGGATGGTGACCGGTGTGCCGTCGAACAGGTAACGCTGGCTAATCAGCTCGGCTGGGTAGTCGGCCATTGCTTACTCCGGCAGGCGTTCGGCCAGGTAGGCGACGATGCCGTCCAGGGTGACGACCTTGCCGTAGTCGCGTTCGGGGATATCGACGCCCATGTACTCGTGGATGCTGGCCAGCACGTTGAGCCAGTCCATCGAATCCAGGTCGATCTGGGTGCGCAGGGGCTTGTCGGGAATGATGCGTGCCGGATCGATTTCCGGAGCCAGGCGCTTGACGATGGCGAGCACTTGCGTGCGGATTTGTTCGTGGTTCCGACTCATTGTTCTTTCCTTACGCCAGCGTCGAGCAATCACCCTCGGGCAGTCCGAGTTCTTTCGCCTTGAGCAGCCGGCGCATGATTTTTCCGCTTCGAGTATGTGGCAGCGCCGGCACGAATGCAATTTCCTTGGGCGCCACGGCCGCCCCGAGACGCCGCCGGGCGTGGGCCAGCAATTCAAGGCGCAGGTCTTCGTCTGCCGCGATGTCGTGCTTGACGACGACGAAGGCCTTGATGACCTCGCCGGCCAGCACATCCGGCTTGCCGATGACGCCCGCCTCGGCCACTGCCGGGTGCTCCATCAATGCGCTCTCGACCTCGAACGCGCCGATCAGGTGGCCGGAGGACTTGATCACGTCGTCGCTGCGGCCAACGAACCAGTAGTAACCATCGGCATCGCGCCGCACCAGGTCGCCGGTGAGGTAGAGCTTGCCGGCAAAGCAGTCGCGGTAGCGCGCCGGCTGCCCGAGATAGCCCCGAAACATCGAGGGCCAGCCGGTTTCCAGCGCCAGTTCGCCGACCGTGTCGGGCGTCTCGATCAGCGTGACCGGCTCGCCTTCGAGATGCCGGACGACGTGCGCGACCACGCCGGGCAGCGGGCGGCCCATCGAACCGGGCTTGATGTCCAGGGCGGCGGTGTTGGCAATCATGATGCCGCCGGTTTCGCTCTGCCACCAGTTGTCGTGGATCGGCCGGCCGAAGGCCTCCAGGCCCCAGCACACCGCTTCCGGGTTGAGCGCCTCGCCAACACTGGCGATGAAGCGCAGGTCGGGAAAGCGGTGGCCGGCAAATAGTTCGGGACCGGCCTTCATGAGCAGCCGGATTGCTGTCGGCGCGGTGTACCAGACATTGACCCGCTCGCTTTCGAGAATGTGAATCCAGCGCAGCGGATCGAAGTCGGCCTCGTCCACGATGCTGGTGGCGCCGAGCACGAGGGGCGCAATGATGCCGTACGAGGTGCCGGTCACCCAGCCCGGATCGGCGGTGCACCAGAACACGTCGTCCGGACGCAGGTCGAGGGCGCTCCTGGCGCTGGCGTAGTGCGTGAGGACGGCGCCGTGAACATGCAGGGCGCCCTTCGGCAGGCCGGTCGTGCCGCTGGTGAAATGCAGCAGGGCCGGGTCTTCGGCAGCGGTGGCGACCAGCGCCGGGGTGTTCGGGGCGTCGCGCAGCAGGGTGGCCAGGTCCAGCGTATCGGCAATGCCGCCAGCGCCTGAATCGTCGATCAGCAGGACATGTTCGAGGGAAGGGAGTTCGGCGCGGAGCGAAGCAACTCTGCGTTGATACAGGCTGCTCGAGGTGACCAGCACTTTGCCGGCGGCCTGGGCGATGCGGTTGCGAATCGGCTCGGGGCCGAAGGATTGAAACAGTGGCGAGACCACGGCGCCCACCTTCAGCGCGCCGAGCACAGCGACATAAAGCGCGCAGACGCGGTCGCACAGCACGAAAATGCAGTCGCCTCTCACGACGCCCAGTGACGTGAGGGCGTTGCCGAAGCGGTCGGTCAGCTCGGCCAGTTCGCGATAGCTGACACTGCGGGTGTTGCCGTCGGCACCGAGAAATCGGAAGGCTGTTCTATCGGCCCGCGCCGAGTGTGCATGGCGGTCGACGGCCAGGGCGGCAATATTCAGATGGCCGTTGGCAGAAAGGCCGAGATCATGGCCGACCTGCGGCCACGAGAATGCGCTGCCCGGCGCAAGCGAAGGCGAATCGGCAGGCGATTTGCGTATCAGCAGGGGTCTCATCGGCACCTCCATGACGGGAATGCTGACATCGTATGCCCGTTTGGCCTTCTCGTTCTGCGTTGATGCCTGTCAGGCGGCGGACGCTATTGCCATGGCCTGTCGCGCGGCACGCCGGCCGCTGCGCACGGCGCCTTCGAGGGTCGCCGGATAGTCGTCCCAGGTGTAGTCGCCGGCCAGGAAGATTCGGGGATGGCTCGTTCGGCAAGCGGGTCGCCGGATGCCGGGGCGTGCCGAGAAGGTGGCCCGCTTTTCCCGGATCACCTTGTGCCACGCAGCCGCTTCGCCCAGATCGAGTTCGCCTGCCAGGGTGGTGGCCAGTTCATCGTCGGGCAGCGCCTCCCAGTCGCCGTGGCCGCTCACCACGCAGGCGAGCAGGCCGTTTCCACGGTCGACCACCCACTGCCCGTGGCGGCCCAGCAGATTGAGGAGCGGAAAGGGAAGGGCAGTGGTGGCGCTGAATTGCAGGTAAATCGTAGCAATCGGTTCGAAAGCGTAATCGGTGGCACAGGCCGGCCACAGGCTGGCGACGTGTTGGGGCGCCGTGGCGAGGATGGCGGCCGCGAAGCGCTCGCCGTCGATGACGACGCAATCCGTGTCGGCGGCGAGCTGACGCACGCGGCAGCCCAAGCGCACGTCGGCGTTCCGGGCCTGCAGCCAGCGGCCGGCCGGCTCGGGCAGCAACTGACCGAAATCGACGCGCGGCAACAGGAGGTCGGTGTCTTGCCGCCGCGGGCTGCCCAGGCTGTCACGCAGCACGTTGGCGAACAGTTGCGCCGAGGCCTGTGTTACCGGGGTGTTCAGGGCGGCCAGGCAGAGCGGTTCCCACAGGTGCCGGCGCAGGGTGCCGGTCTGGCCGGCCTCATCAAGCCAGGCGGCAACGCTGATGTCGCGCGGCAGCCGGAATCCCTGGCGCTTGATGCGCTCCATCCACCACGCTGTGCGTATTTTTTCCCGCCAACTGACGCCCGGACTGCTCAGCAGCCCCCAGGCCAGGTTGAACGGCGCCGGCAGTTTCGGCAGGCTCAGGCGAAAACCCTGGCGGTCGATGACCTGCAAGGGGTGGTGTTCGAATAACTGTTCAGGGTCGGCGCCGACCCGGCGCATCAGGTCCAGCGTATCGCGATAGGCGCCCAGCAGGATGTGCTGGCCGTTATCGAGCGTTCGGCCATCCAGGTATATGCTGCGTGCCCGCCCGCCCAGCAGGCGCCCGGCCTCGAACAGCGTGACCGGGTGACCGCTCCCGGTCAGCTCGACAGCGGCGGCAATACCGGCCCAGCCGCCACCGATGACGGCGGTGCGCACCGGGTCAGCCCTTGATCCAGGTCTTGGCGGCCAGCCACAGCTTGCGCATTGGCGGCAGCGAAATGCGCTGGTGCAGAACCCGGAAGTTTTCGTCCTTGATTTCGACGAGCAGGGTGCGATAGATCGCCGCCATGATCAGGCCGGGACGCTGGTTCTTGCGGTCGATGGCCGGCAGCTGGGCGAAGGCCTGTTCGTAGTAGTGCTCGGCCCGCTCGTACTGGAACTGCATCAGGGTGGTGAAATTGTCCGAGTACTTGCCGTTCAGGATGTCGGCGGCCGGTACGTTGAACTGTTTGAGCTCGTCCATCGGAATGTAGATGCGGCCGCGTCGCGCATCCTCGCCAATGTCGCGGATGATGTTGGTGAGCTGGAATGCCATGCCCAGGTCGTGGGCGTATTTCTGCGTCTGCCGGTCGGTGTAGCCGAAGATTTCGGCGGCGAGCAGGCCGACGACGCTGGCCACCCGGTAGCAATAGAGCGACAGGCCCTTGAAATCGAGGTAGCGCGACTGCTGGAGATCCATCTCCATGCCGTCGATGATTTCCAGCAGTTGTTCCGTTGGCAGACTGATGCCGGGAGCCACTTTCTTCAAGGCCAGCCCGACCGGGTGTTGCGGGTTGCCATCGGCAATGCGCTGGACTTCCTGGCGCCACCAGGCGAGCTTGGTCGAGGCCAGTGAAACATCGTTGCATTCGTCGACCACGTCATCGACTTCACGACAAAAGGCGTAAAGGGCCATGATGGCCTGCCGGCGCTCGGCGGGCAGGAACAGGAAGCTGTAGTAGAAGGAGGAGCCGCTGGCCGCGCACTTCTCCTGGCAGTATTGGTCGGGCGTCATGGGGCTACATTCTAAGGGATCGCATGCCGAGAACCAGCCAGTCCCGTGCGCCGAGCTTGGGCCGATGGCGGAAAACATCGCCGCGCACGCCGCGGATGCGTTCGAGGATACGCAGGCCACCCTGTATGGTCAGGCGGATTTCCCAGCCCATGCGGCCGGGCAGGGCATGGACGAGCGGTGCGCCGCGCTGCATCAGGGCAGTCGCCCGGTCGATCTCGAAATCCATCAGCGCCGCCCAGTTGGCCGACCAGCGGCCACTCGCGATGTCGTCCTCGCTGACCCGGAAATGCGGAAAGTCGGTTTGCGGGATGTAAACGCGGTCCTTTTGCCAGTCGATGGCCACGTCCTGCCAGAAATTGATCAGCTGCAGGGCGGTGCAGATGCAATCCGATTGCATCAGATGCTCGTCCTCGGTCCGGCCAAACAGGTGCAGCACCAGTCGGCCGACCGGGTTGGCCGAACGGCGGCAATAGTCGAGCAGTTCCGGGTAGTCGGCGTAGCGCTTCTTGACCACATCCTGCGCAAAGGCGTCGAGCAAATCGCGGAACAGCTGGATGGGCAGGGCGTGCGTGGCGATTACCTCGGCCAGGGCGACGAAGGGCGGTGTTTGCGGCGGTGTGCCGGCTGCGATGCGCTCCAGTTCATCCCGGTAGGCGGCCAGCCCGGCGAGCCGTTCGTCCGGCGTGGCCTCTCCTTCGTCAGCGATATCGTCGGCGCTGCGCGCAAAGCGGTAGATGACCTCGATCGGCTGGCGCAGCCTGGCGGGCACGAGCAGGGAGGCAACCGGGAAATTTTCGTAATGATCGACAGGCATGGGCGTCGGCTTCAGTC
>JAEUOE010000201.1 GCA_016790885.1 Dechloromonas sp.
GGCACGGTCGAAGCCCGGCGCAGCTATTTCATCGGGCCGACGGCGGCGGGGCGGGTCAAGGCGATCCATGTCGATATCGGCGAGTCGGTGCAGGCGGGGCAACTGCTGGCGGAGATCGAGCCGGTCGATCTCGATGAGCGGCTTCGTTCCAGCGAGGCGGCCCAGGCCCGTGCAGCCAGCGCGGTCGTCTCGGCCGAGGCGCAGCGCAATGATGTGCTGGCGCGCCTGAAAGTGGCCGAACTGAATGCACAGCGTTATCGCGAGTTGGGTGGCAAGCACTTCGTCAGCGCCAGCGCCGTCGAGAGCCGGCAGCAGGAGCTGGCCTCTGCGCAGGCGGCGGTCGAAGCGAGCAATGCCAATCTGCAAGGGGCGCGCCAGGAAGTGACGCGTTTGAAGGCCGACCTGGAGGGCTTGCGCCAGCAACGAAACAACCTGCGCCTGTTGGCACCGCACGATGGCGTGGTGATCAGCCGCGACGCCGAAGCCGGCTCGACGGTGATCGCCGGCCAGGCGGTGGTGAAGGTGGTCGAGCCGGACAGCCTGTGGCTCAAGGTGCGCCTTGATCAGGGGCGGTCGCGCGGGCTGGCGGTCGGCCAGGCTGCGCAGATCGTGCTGCGCAGCAACGCCGATGGCCGCTACGCCGGCAAGGTGGCACGCATTGAGCCGCTGAGCGACAGCGTGACCGAAGAGCGTATCGCCCAAGTCAGCTTCACGCAGATACCCGGCGGTCTGAGCATCGGTGAAATGGCCGAGGTGACGGTGCTGACGCAAGCCGGGCAAGCAGCGCTGATCCTGCCCAATGCCGCGATCAAGCAGACAGCGCAAGGCCCCGGCGTCTGGAAACTGAAGGAAGGCAAGCCGGCGCTGGCGGCGATAAAAGTTGGCCAGAGCGGTCTGGATGGCGTCGTCGAGGTGCTCTCCGGTATTGCGGAAGGCGACGAAATCATCGTGCACAGCGAACGCGAATTACGCGAGGGCGGGCGGATCAAGGTGGTCGAACAACTGGCGGGGCGCAAGCCGTGATCAGCCTGGCCGGGCGCGACATCCTGCATTCGTGGTCGAAGTTCGTGCTGACCGGTATCGGCCTCGGCCTGCTGATCGGCGTGACCCTGACCATGGCCGGCGTCTATCGCGGCATGGTCGATGACGCCAAGGCGCTGCTCAACAACAGCGGGGCGGATTTATGGGTCGTGCAGCAGGATACGCAGGGGCCGTATGCCGAGTCATCGAGCCTGCGCGACGATGTGTATCGTTCCTTGCTCGGCCTGCCCGGGGTTGCCCGCGCAGCCAATGTGACCTACCTGACCATGCAGGTACGGCAAGGGAACATCGACGTGCGGGCCATGGTGGTCGGCTTCGAGCCCGGGCAGCCGGGGGAGCCGGGTTATCTGGTGGCCGGCCGCCATGTCACGCGCAACCATTACGAAGCGGTGGCCGACCTCAAAACCGGCTTTCGCCTCGGCGACAGCATTCGCATTCGCCGTCACGATTACCGTGTCGTCGGCCTGACGCAGCGCATGGTGTCCTCGGGCGGCGACCCGATGGTCTTTATCCCGCTCAAGGATGCCCAGGAGGCCCAGTTCCTCAAGGACAACGATGCCATTCTCAATGAGCGGGCGAGAACGGCGGCCAATCCGGCGCTCAATCGTCCTGGCGTGCCTGGCCTGCTTGACGCCGTGCAGGCGGCGCAGAATGCCAACCACAACGTGAATGCCGTGCTCGTCCAGGTCGCCGCCGGTACTGCCGCCGAGCAGGTGGCGCAGGAGGTGAGGCGCTGGAAGCACCTGCAGGCATTCACCCGCGTGCAGATGGAAGAGATCCTGGTCGCCAAGCTGATCGCCACCTCGGCCCGCCAGATCGGCATGTTCCTGGTCATCCTGGCGGTGGTCAGCGCGGCCATCGTCGCCTTCATCATCTACACCATGACCCTCGGCAAGATCCGCGAGATCGCGGTGCTCAAGCTGATCGGTACGCGCAACCGGACGATCGCCGGGATGATTCTGCAGCAGGCCCTCGGCCTGGGCTTCATCGGCTTTCTCGTCGGCAAGACGGCAGCTACCGTGTGGGCGCCGTTTTTTCCCAAGTTTGTCTTGCTCGAACCGGGCGACGCCCTGCGCGGCTTTGTCGCCGTGATGCTCATTTGCGCGCTGGCCAGCACGCTGGCTATCCGCGCTGCCCTGCGTGTCGACCCGGCAACGGCGATTGGAGGCTGAGATGGACGGTTTCGGCATTCGCATCGAAGGCTTGCGCAAGCGCTATGGCGAGGGCGATACCGCAGTCGATGCGTTGAAGGGCGTCAATATGACGGTGGCGCCGGGCGAGGTGGTCGGGCTGATCGGCCCCTCCGGCTCGGGCAAGAGCACCCTGCTCAAATGCCTGGGCGCGGTGATCGCGCCGACGGCGGGCCGGATGACTGTCGGCGACGAAGTCATTTTCGACGACGGCTGGAAGATTCCCGACCTGCGCGCCCTGCGCCGCGACCGCATCGGCTTCGTGTTTCAGGCGCCGTACCTGATCCCCTTCCTCGATGTCACCGACAACGTCGCGCTGCTGCCGATGCTGGCCGGCCGGCCGAATGCCGAGGCCCGCCAGCGGGCGAACGAGCTGCTGGCCGCCCTCGATGTCGGCCATCGGGCCAAGGCGCAGCCGTCGCAACTGTCCGGCGGCGAGCAGCAGCGGGTGGCCATTGCCCGCGCCCTGGCCAACCAGCCGCCGGTTATTTTGGCCGACGAGCCGACCGCGCCGCTCGACAGCGATCGGGCGCTCGCCGTGGTGCGTATCCTCAATGACATGGCACAACAGTTCCGCACCGCCATCATCGTCGTGACGCACGACGAAAAGATCATTCCGACCTTCAAGCGCATTTATCACATCCGGGATGGCAAGACCTACGAGGAGCAGGGGCTGGCGGCGGGCTGACGCGCCTTAGTCCTTGGATCTATCGGCCAAAACGCTGTTTTCTCTCGAATGCCTCGGCGCGACGCAGATAGGCGCTGAACGCCTTCATCGCTTCGGGATGGTTGCTGTAGCCCTTTTCCTGCACCTCGGCATCGACGATGGCGTCGAGCTCGGGTGACAGAGAGGCTTCGGGATAACGGGTGCGGCGTTTGGCTTGTTTCATGATTTTCGGGCGATATTGCTGAAAGAGGCGTGACTCTACGCTCAGCATTGATGCTTCGCCAGATAGACGGTGGGGAATCCCCGTCTCGCCAGGTGCGGAATATTGCGGTTTATGACCCGCTTCAGGTCGATCACCAGATCCTCGCTCATCGACCGATTGCCCCGTAGCAGAAGCGTTTCCACCCGGTCATTGATGCCATCCCCGGTACTGCCTTACCCTACGGAACATGGCCCAGCGCATTTCATCCCCGGTCGTCAGCGAACTGCTGATCAAGAAGAGTCGATTCATCGGTTGCGTCCAGCCGGTTGCCGATCGCCCGGCGGCGCAAGCCATCGTGGCCGGCCTGCGCGCGCAGCATCCCGGTGCCGCCCATGTCTGCTGGGCGCTCATGGCCGGTGGCCAATCGGCCGCCGTTGACGATGGCGAACCCTCCGGTACGGCCGGCCGCCCCATGCTCGACGTGTTGCGGCATCAGGACCTGGAGGGTGTCCTCGCCACTGTCGTGCGCTACTACGGTGGCGTGAAGCTGGGGGCTGGCGGCCTGGTGCGGGCCTACACCGACTGTATCGCCCAGGCCTTGAAAACGGCCGTCAAGATTCCCAACGTCAAGGCCAGGGCTTTGCGCTGCTCGATTCCCTATGCCCTGGAAGGTTTCCTGCGCCGGGAGATTGACGCGGCTGGCGGCGTGCTGCTGGGCGTCGAGCATGGCGAGCAGGTGACCTGTGCCTTCTCCCTGGCCGAGACGGCAGCCGATGCCCTGATCGCGCAATTGAATGAAGCCGGTCAGGGGCGACTCATCTGGTTGCCGGGCGATGAATCCTGATCCCAGAAAGGCGAAAGCCCCGCTGGGGGAGGCGGGGCTTTCTGACGGCCGGTTTGAGGGGGAGGGGGTTGGGCCGTCAGCACTGTTGGGGGTCAGCGCATGGATGTAATTTAAGGTCCGATGCGCCCGATTTCAAGTAACGGCTTGCAACGGTTTGTATCCATGATCCATCAGCGCTGGCTCAAGGCTTATTCCATTGGATCTCCTGCTGGATCTCGTTCCGGCGCAGGAAGGGCAGCGTCCAGGGCGGGTTGTAGCGGGCGAGTTGCGGCTGGCCGATGGTGGCGATGTCCTGCGCCTGCAGCCAGGCGAGCAGCTGGTTGGTTTTCTCCTGCACGGTGCTTTCGCTGTTGATGCCGGAGTAGGTGAGGACGGCATAGGTTCTGGCCGGAATCTCGCGCAGCCCGACCTCCGGGTTGAGCGGCTTGGGCAGGGTGGCGAGGGTGTATTGGCTGGGCATGACGAAGTGAATGCGCCAGCGTTGCGCCGTAGCCATGCGAGTGGCTGCCGCCTCCTGCGGCTCGATGCTGACCGGGACGGTCATGGCGATCTTCTCGGCCTTGTCTTGCGGTTCGGCGACGACCGGCACGGTCATCGCGATGCGCTCGTTGTTGCCGAAAATGTAGTCGGCGATGCGCTGGAAGCCGCGCCGGGTGGCGCTGTCCATGTCACCATCGACAAAGGTTTCGGCAACGATCACCGGCACATAGCGGCGGATCTCGATGTTGTCTTCCTGGCGCAGCGATTCGAATTTCGGTTCTTCAGTAGCCATCAGGGTTCCCGTCCAGAGCAGGCCAGCAAGCAGGGTGGTGAGCGTGGGGTAGTGTTTCATTTTTTGTCCTTTGCCGGGGTGGCGGCCACGGTGATTTCAGGGATGCCGGCCGGCCAGATGCCTTTGTCGATGACGCGCCCCTGCTCGAAAACCAGCCAGCTTTGCCCGCCGTAATGGGGCAGGCCGCGTTGCAGGGCATTGAGCGCCGCCGCGTCCTGGGCGGAGATGACGGCCAGCGGGTAGGGCTGGCCCGGCACGGTCCACACCTGGGCGCTGCCTTTCCCGGCCAGGCTGGCCGGGCGAGCCGGCAGCCCGGCGCCGGCCAGGGCCTGATCGACCTCGGCGTGCGTGCCGGCGAGCAGAACGGGGTTTTTGCCGTTCAGGGCGCTGCTCAGCCGGGCCGGCGCCAGTGATTCGGGCGGGTTCTCGAACAATCGCCCGGCCAGTTGCCTGACCGCCTGGCTCGCCTCCGGCCCGCGCGCGACATCGACCAGTTGCGGCGAGCGGCCTGCCATCCACTGGCGCAGGATGGGCGGCAGCTGGCTGGCCTGAAGGCGCCGCCAGACGCGCATGTCGGGGTCAAGGCGCAGGGTTTGTGGCGCAAAGGCGAGCGGGATCGTGGCGGTGTTGCGCTCGGCGTCCAGTTCCACCCAGCGGGTTTCGCGCTGGCCGGCGCCGCTGATTTCGATGGGCAGGCGCAAGGGCAGGCGGGCGTCCTGTTTGCGGAAGCGGATGGTCAGTTGATAGGGCGGGCTGCCAGGCGTACGGACGGCGGTGCTCTCGGCGTGGGCAATGGCGACATCGGGCAGGGCCGGCTTGTCGAGCCAGGCGGCAAAGAAGGCGCCGAGCTTCTCGCCCGAGGCGCTTTCAAAGGCGGCCTGCAGCTCATCCCAGCTGGCGATCCGGAAACGCTGGGCGGCCCAGAAGTTGCGGATGCCCTGGTCGAAGGCCGGTTGCCCCAGGCGATCGCGCAGCATGACGAAGAGCATCGCCGCCTTGCCATAGCCGAGCGTGGCGCCGGCGGCGTTGGCGCGGGAGCGGAAGTCGCGCAGCGTGCCGGTGTTTTCCCCGGCAAAGACGGCGGCGTCGCGCAGCCAGGCGAGGCGCATCTCGCTGGCGGCGCTGGCCGATTCGTCCTCCTTGTAGGCGTAGTCGGCCATGAAGGTGGTCAGGCCCTCCGACCAGTTGCCGCGCTGGTAATCGACATAAACACCGTTGCCCCACCAGTTGTGCAGGATTTCGTGGCCGAGCGAGGTCTTGCGGATGAAGGGCAGGCGCAGCACCTCGGCCCCGAGATAGGTCAGCGTCGGCATGCCGAAGCCGGTGGGCAGCGGGCTGGCGACGATGGAGAACTCGCTGTACGGATAGGCGCCGATGGCCCGGCTGTAGCGCTCGATATAGGCCGCGCTGTCGTCGAGATAGCCCTGCGCCAGGCCGGGCTGGGCATCGAGGTCGGCGGGGAAGAAAGTGCGCAGGTAGATGGGCGCTTGCCCGGGACGGGCCAGGGTTTTCTCGCGGACGATCCACGGCCCGGCCATCAGGTCGATGCCATCGCTCGGCTGGCTGAATTCAAAGCTTGCCCGGTAGCTTTCGCCGGCCGCTGCCGGCAGGTTTTCGGACATCCGCTTGCCGGCTACCAGGGCGCGCTGGCCGTGGGGAACGGCGAGCTTGACCCGATACGTGAACAGCTCGGCCGGGCGGGGATACCAGCCGCTGCCCGAGGCCAGGAAACTGCCTTCGGGCGCCGCCATCGGCGGCATGCCGCCGAGCACGCCGCGGTGGTCGCGGTTGCGTTCCAGCAGCGGCAACTGGCCCTCGTAGTGGATGCGCAGTTTTTGCCCGGGCTGGGCGAGGCGAACCGTCCATTGCCGGTAACCCCGCGGGCCGCTGGCCGAGTCGACACCAGCGTTGTCGTTGCCGGCCCGGACGCTGGTCACGCGCAGCGACTCATGGAGCAGGAAGCGGAAGCTGCGGGCGCCCGGCTGCAATTCGGCTTCGGCCTTGAATTGCCGGGATTGCGGGTCGAGCAAGACATCGAGCAGCAGATCGGGGGCGGCGAAGGCGCTCGCCGCGGCGAGCAGCAGGCCGAACAGGGCCGCGGCGAGATGCCGGAAACGGGTTGGACTCATGGCCGCGGGGGAAACTGGACGACCAGGTCGAGCTGGCTGTCGCCCCGAGCGACGCGCAGCGGCAGCCAGGTACCGGGGGGCTGGCGGCGGATGGTGGCCACCGCCTCGCTGCTGCCGCTGGCCGGGCGGCCGGCCATGTCGATAATGCGGTCGCCGGCGCGCAGCCCGGTTTTCTCGGCCAGGCTGCCGGGGGTGACGGCGCTGATGGTCAATCCCTGGGCCGTATCCTCCAGCGCCACGCCGAGGCGCGGCGGTTCGCTGGGCGGCATGGCCTTGTTCGGCAAGGTGAATACGGCCGTTGCGAGGCTGCTTTCCAGATGGCGGCATTCGCCGTCCAGCGCTACCGGCAGCAGGCTGGCGACTTTCGCCACGCCCAGGTAGCCGAGCTGGTGCGGCACGCCATGGCCAAAGCGGATGTGGCCGCTGCCCATGATGCCGACCACCAGCGTCGGGTTCTTGCGGCCATCCTGGCTCACTTCCAGGCTCAGGGCCTCGGCCATGGCGCGGTCCCAGGTCAGCTGGCTGTCGAGAAAGCCCTTGAAACCGGCATCGGGCTTGGCGCCCTTCTTGCCGGCATGGGCGGGCGATTTCTTTTCGTGCAGCCGATACATGTCGCGCAGGAAGTCGACGTATTCGGGCAGGGGCGGCGCCGGGCGGCCAACGCCTTCGCGGGCTTCCTCCGGAACGTTTTCCCAGCCCTTTTCCGCCACCTGGCGGGTCAGCGATTTATCGACATTGAGCGCCCGCATCGGGATCTTGTTGATGCGGGCGAATTCGAACAGGGGCATGTAGATGTGCGGGGGGTAGGACCACACCTTGTCCCATTCCGTCTGTTTCAGGAACTCCTGGGCGGTCAGCGAGCCGGCCACCCATTGGTCGAGTACCGGCTGCACGCGGCGCGGAAACATCTCGAAGCCGATCACCATCTCCGGGCGCTGGGCGTGCAGGGCGGAGAGCATCTGCAACTGCCAGCGGTGGTGGTCCTCGCTGTCGTGCTGTTCGCCGAGCAGGACCACATCCTGGCGGACGGCATGGGCGATGATGTCGCGGATACTGGCCGGCTTGGGCGGCGTCGTGCCCAGTGACAGCCAGTTGCCGCCCGCCTGGCAATAGGCCGGTGTCGGCGGCTCGGCCGGCGGCTTGCGGGTGGCCAGGGCAGCGACAGCCACCCCGGCACCGACCAGCAGACAAGCGATGGACAAGGTTTTCAAGGTCATTTTCAGCATGTGCTGCGCTCCCAATGGACTCGTTTCGACAGGCAAATCGGGCGATCTATCCCGGCGCTTACTCAATCAAAACTTTTTTCAACGCAAAGGCGCGGATTGGAAAACCCGAGGTGCACAGAGGAGGACGAAACACAGCGAACCCGGCTGCCGGCTAAAAAGCCTTCCTCTACGTCCCTCCGCTCCCTCTGTACCTCTGCGTTGAAAAATCTTCTTCACGTTCAACCGACTCGGATCTTGTCGCCATAGCCGGCCAGTTCAAGATAGCCCTCGCCGGCAGGCCGGCCGTTCTCGCTGACGCGAATGGCGCCTTCCCAATACACCGTGCCGACCGAGCGGCGACTGTCCAGTTCCTGGTCGTCGAGCAGCGGGTTCAATTCAAATTCGCGCTCGCCTACCTGCAGCCGCCAGGCCACCGGGTAGTCGATGCCGGTGCGCGGTGAGCGCCAGTGGCGCAGCGGCAGGAAATGCACCACGTCGGGCGTGAAAATCCGGTCGACCTTGCCGGGGGCGCGCCAGGAAGCGGCCGCCCACAGCGTGTTGCCGCTGGCATCGCGCAGGCGGAAGGCCATCAGCCCGCCGCCATCGGCCAGGTTGATGCCGACCCAATCCCAGCCCTGTGCGCCGTCGGGTAGCAGCTCGCTCGACCATTCGTGATCGAGCCAGGCATGGCCGCTGACCGCCTCGGTCCGGCCGTTCAGGGAGAGCGAGCCGCTCACCGCCAGTTGCGGCCGGCTGTAGTAGAAACTGGCGTGGCGCGGGTCGGCTGCCTTGCTGCTGAAGCCCTGCTGGCCGTTGAGCAGGGGCGGGGTGGCGGCATCCAGGGCGAGATCGTAGGCAAAATCCTCGCCGCGCACGCTGGCCTGATAGCGCTGGCCTTGCGCGTTTTCCTGCTGGGCGAATCGCCAGTTGCCGATCCACACCTCGCTGCGGCCGATGGTGTAGCCGGCATGGCCGAAGCCGGCGCGGGCCGCCCGTTCGCTGTGCCGCAGGCGACCGAATTCCGGGTCGGCGATGGCGGCGTGGGCGAGGACCAGCTGGCGCGGGGCGAAGCGGCTGGCGTTGCGCTCGCCGATGCCGGTGCGGACGCGGAAGAAAGTGATCTGGAAGCCGAGCGGCCGGCCGTCCTGACGCTTCAGCCAGCCGGTGGCGTACCACCATTCGGTGCGGAAATCCGGGTGGGCGCCGAAATCGTCGGGAAAGACCAGGCGTCTTCCGGGCAACACCGGCGCAAAGTCGACTGCCGCGGCGGGGCCGGGCAGCAGGCCGCGCCAGGCGGCCAGGGCGATGAGGAAGTGGCGGCGTTGCATGGAGCTCACCAATCCTCGCGCACGGCCAGCACGGCGTCCTGGCGCATGGCCTGGCGCCCGGCGAGTACCGCCGCCAGGGCGGCTAGGGCGATCATGGTACCGGCAAAGAGCAGCAGGCCGGCCCATGGAAAATGCAGGTCCATGCTCCAGTGGAAGCTCTGGCGATTGACCACGTCGATCAGGATCAGGCCGATTCCGGCCCCGGCCAGCCCGCCGCCGAGCACCCCGATGCCGGCCACGAGGCCGCCTTCGAGGGCGAGCATGGTGCCGATCTGGGCGCGGCTGACGCCGAGGTGGCGCAGCATGCCGAACTCCTTGCGCCGGGTGGCGGCCAGCGAGGCGAAGCTGGCCGCCACCCCGGCCAGGCCGATGACGATGGCGACCGCTTCGAGCAGGTAGGTCACGGCGAAGGTGCGGTCGAAGATGGCCAGGCTGATGCGCCGGATTTCCCCCGGCCGGGCGACTTCGAGGGCGTTACCCTCGGCCAGCGCGCCCAGCCGGCTGGCCACCTGTGCGCTGGCATCGGGGTTGTCGACGCTAATCGCCGCGTCGTTTACCCGCTGATCGCCGGTGAGCTGGCGATAGAGCGCCAGATCGATCATCAATGCGCCGGTCTGCCGCGAATAGTCGCGCCACACGCCGTTGACCTGAAACTCGCGCCTCATCCCGCCCAGCGGCAGAGCGACGACTTGCCCCGTCTGCCAGCCGAACTGATCGGCCATCGCCTCCGAAATCCATACCGCCGGCAAGCGGGAAGGCTGTGCCTGGCCGACCAGCGGCAGGCTGCTGCCATCGGCCGCCAAGGGGCGGGCGATCAGGGCGACCGGCGCCTGGCCGTCGCCCAGGCGCAATTGCTCATGGCGGGTGAATTCGAGGCGTTTGATCCCGGGCGTATCGGCAATGGCAGCTTGCAGTTCCTCGCCCAGGTAGGCGCTGCTTTGGGCGCGCCCGGCGCGCAGATAGAGGTCGGCCGGCAGCAACTGGACCAGCCATTCATCGACCGACTCGCGGAACGAGGCAACCATGATCGCCATGGCCACGGCCAGCGCAACGCTGGTCAGCACGCCGGCCGCGGCGACCACGGCGTAACCGGGGGCGCTGACCAGACGGGCCGCAGCGAGGCGCCAGGGGACTGCCTTGCCGCGTTCGGCAAACGGCTGGGTCAGGCGCTGTGCGACTGCGGGCAGGAGCAGGATGCTGCCCGCCAGCAGCAAGGCGATGGCGGCATAGCCCCCGACCGGCAGGCCGCCGAGGGGCGGAATGAAGCAGGTGGCCAGGCTGGCAGTCAGGGCCAGCAGGCCGGCCCACGGGCGTTGATGGCTGTGCAAGGCCAGGGCGTCGCCGCTTGACTTGAGGGCCTGGGCCGGCGAAATGTCGGCGGCCTGGCGGGCCGGCAGGGCGGCTCCGGCCAGCCCGGCGAGCAGCCCGAGCATGATGTACAAGGCCGTCAGCGCCGGCTTGAATTCAAGCTGCGGTTGCAGCCCGGAGAAATAGCCGGCGCCGAGATCGCCACCGAGGGCTTGCAGGGCCACCCAGGCCAGGCCGTAGCCGAGCATGACGCCAATGAGCCCGCCGAGCAGCCCGACCAGGGCGCCCTCGGCAAGCAGCCAGCGGATCAGCGTCGTGCGTTCCAGGCCGAGAGCGCGCAGGAAGGCGAATTCGCTGCGCCGTTTGACGACGGACAGCGCCTGTGCCGAAAACACCAGGAAGGCGCCGGTGAGCAGGGCGATGGCGGCCAGCATGGCGAGATTGACGCGATAGGCGCGGGTCAGGTTGCCCGATTGTTCGCTGGCGGCTTCCGGCGCTTCGAGCTGAACACCGGCCGGCAGCGTGGCAGGCAAACTGCGGCGCAGGCTTTCCGGCGAGCTGCTGTCGGCGACGATCAGATCGATCCGTGACAGCTTGCCGAGGCGCCCGAAGGCAAGCTGGGCGCCGGCAATATCCATGACGGCCAACGGCTGGCCATCGCCGACGCCGGGCAGGTCGCCGGCCACGCGCAGGGTGAGCGTGCGGCTGCCGGCCTGCACCGGCAGTGGGTCGCCTGTCCTGACGCCGTAGGCCTGCTGCGCCGCCGCGCTGAGAAAGATCGACGCTTCGGCCAGCGTCGCAAAGCGCTCCGTCCGGTCGTGGCTTTGCGGCAGCAAGCGCGGTGCGACGCGGGCCAGCGTGAAGATGTCGACACCGAGCACCTTGAGCAGGGGCTCGTGGCCGGCCAGCTTGGCGTCGATCTCGACGATGGGCGTGGCTACGGCAATGTCGGGGTGGCGCAGGATCTGCTCGAACAGGGCTTCGTCGAAACCGCTGGCCGGGCCGACCAGGCGCAAATCGGCCTCGCCGGCCAGGGTGCGCACGCCGCGGCCGAATTCGTTGAGGGCGGCTTCGTGGATGGCCTGCACCGCCATGCCGAGCGCCACGCCGAGGATGATGGCGAGCAGGGAGAACAGGCTGGCCATGCGCCGCCGGCCGAGGGAGCCGAGAAATACCGGGGCGAGGGTCATTCCTGCAGGCCGTCGGGCGTCAGTTGCAGGATGCGGTCGGCCGTCGCCGCCGCTTCGCGGGAATGGGTGACCAGAATGCCGATGGCCCCGGCTGCCCGGATGCGCTCGCCGAGCAGGTCGAGCACGCGTGTGGCATTGGCCGGGTCGAGGTTGCCGGTCGGCTCGTCGGCCAGTACCAGGCGCGGCCGATGCACCAGGGCGCGGGCAATGGCCACCCGCTGCAACTCGCCGCCCGACAACTCGTGCGGCCAGCTGGCGGCGCGCCCGGCCAGGCCCACGGCGTCGAGCATCTGACGGGCGCTGTCGTCGGCAGCCGCGCCGGAACCGCCTTGCAACCAGAGCGGCAGGGCGACGTTCTGCTGCAGGGTGAGGTGGGGCAGGATGTGGAAGGCCTGGAAGATGAAACCCAGCTTGTGCCGCCGCCAGCGGGTCAGCGCCGCTTCGTCGAGCCGGCCAAGGTCTTCGCCATCGAGCACGACATTGCCTTGATCGGCCCGGTCGAGGCCGGCGATGAGGTTGAGCAGCGTGGATTTGCCCACCCCGGACTCGCCGACAATGGCCACGTACTCCCCCTCGGCCAGACGCAGCGAGGTGCTGTGCAGCGCCGGGCGACCGTTGAAACTGCGCGACAGGTTGGTGATTTCAAGCATGTCCGGGCTGGTGGTTTCGGTAGGCCTATTGTGCGGTGCGGAATGTCGTTTGTCTAGGACAAAAATCGTGATCGGTTGCCTGGGGCGGGGGGGCTACAAATCAAGTGTCAGTTGCTGCAGATCGACGGATTTTGCCGTGCCACGCAGGGCATTCCGCTGGCGCGACCCATGTTTCTCGACGATCGCCGCCTTGGCCGATTTGATCTCCGGCCGCGCCCGCAGGGCGAACAGGCGCTGCTTGGCGAGGCGGGTCGCGGCGTCGAGATCGACCGGGGGGAGCGGCAGGTCGATGCCGGGGCGCAGGCCATGGCGCAGTTGCATGGCTTCCGGCATCCGCCACGGTTCGAACAGCCAGGTATCCGGCACCTGGCGCAGGGCGGGCAGCCAGCGGCGAACGAAAAGGCCGTGCGGGTCATGGTCGCGCGCCTGCTTCACCGGGTTGTAGATGCGGGGCACGTTGATGCCCGTGGTGCCCGACTGCATCTGCATTTGCGGCCAGTGGATGCCCGGCTCGTAATCGAGGAACTGGCGGGCCAGCCACAGGCCGACCGGCCGCCAGTGCAGCCATAGCGGATAGGCGGCGACCGACACCAGCATGGCGCGCATGCGGAAGTTGATCCAGCCGGTCTGGCGCAGCATGGCGACGCAGGCATCGACCAGCGGCCAGCCGGTGCGCCCGGCGGTCAAGGCCGCGAAATGGGCCGGGTTCCAGTCGTCTTCACGCAAGCCGTCGTAGCCGCGGTGCAGGTTGTGGAATTCGAGCGCGGGCTCGCTTTCCAGTTTCTGGATGAAATGGCAATGCCAGTACAGCCGGCTGATGAAGGCCTGCAAGCCGGCGCGATGCCGGCTGGCGCTGGCTGGCAGCCTGGCGGCGAACAGCCGTGTCTCCTGCACCACCTCGCGCAGGCTCAGGCAACCCAGCGCCAGGTAGGGCGAGAGCCGCGAACAGGCGGTGGGCGCCGAGAGCGGTGACGAAATGCCGCCGCGGTACTGCTGGCTGCGTTCGGCCAGGAAGTCGGCCAGGATTTGCCGCGCCGCCCGTCGGCCGCCGCGCTGGCGGGCGGGCGGCTCTTCAGTCGGCAGGCCCAGGGCATCGGGCGACGGCGGCGGTTCGGACCACGGCAGCATGACCGACGGAACATGGGGCGGCGCGGCCGCGACCGCTTGCGCCATGAAGGCTTCCCACTGCGCCTGCCAGTGATTGCGCTCCTCCAGGCGCCGCACTACGCCGAACTGCGGCACTTCATGCCAGGCCACACCCTGCGCCTGGCACCAGCGCTTGACGGCCCGGTCACGCCGATAAGTCAGGCCGTTGCCGGTTTCCTCGTGGGAATACAAACGGCTGAAGGGGGCGCTGCGATGCAGGCGCGCGAGAACCTCGGTCACCTCGCCGGTGACCACCTGCAACTGGCCGCCGAGCTGGCGCAAGTCGCGATACAGGTCGCGCAGGCTTTCGAGCAGGAATCCGTAGTGCTGGCGTGCGGCGTCGGGTTCTGCCCACAGCGACGGCTCGACCACGTACAGGCAGAGAACGGGGCCGTGCTCGAGTGCCTGGCGCAAAGGCAGGTGGTCGTGCAGGCGCAGGTCGCGCTTGAACCAGACGACGCTGTAGCTGCCCTGTCTGCGCATGTCGCTCCGGCTTTACGGATCAGCCCTCGGTCATCGCGTCGGCCAGGCGTATGCCGCTCAGCCAGGCACCCTCGACCTTGCCGCCGTTGAGCCAGTCGCCGCACAGACCGATCCGGCGCTCGGCATCCCAGTCGTAGCCCATGTTCAACGCCGGCTCCGTATCGGCATAACGCCAGCGGTGCGCCGTTGCCGCAAGCGGAGGTGGGGCGCCCAACTCGACAAAGGCGGCGGCCAGGCGGGTGGCGACTTCAGCCGGGTCGGCCTCGATATGCGCCTCGCTCCAGGCTGCAGAGGCATGCAGCAACCAGGTCTCCCGGGCCGGGCGACCTGGTTTGCTCGGCTCGCGCGCCACCCAGCGCAAGGGGCCGCGATTGACGAAAGCGGCATCGAAGGGCAGGTCGAGCGGCTGGTCGTAACGCACCATCAGGGTCCAGCAGCCGCGCATCGCTGCCCGCCTGGCAAGGGCCGCCAAGCCGGGTGCCACCGGGTGGGCCAGCGGAACCGCCTGGGGGGCCGGGACGGCAAGGATCACGGTATCGAACGACCCGGCCAGTCGGCCCTGTTCCCGGCTGTCAATTTGCCAGCCGGTAGCTGTTTTCTCGATGTTATCGACTGTGCATTGCAGGCTTACCGGCAGGCTGTCGGCCAGGAAGCGGGTTGGTGCCGTCATGCGTGGTGTGCCGACAAAGCGCTGCAGTGCGGCATCCGCATCGTGCAGGTCTTCGTCGCCGATCACCGCCATGCGCGGCTGCCAGACAGCGGCTACGCCGGCGGCCAGCCAACGGTCGACTTCCGCCTTGAAGCGCGGATCGCGTGCCGTGAAATACTGCGCGCCGTGGTCGGACTGCCAGTCGTCGCCACGCCGCGTGCTCATCCGCCCGCCGGGGCCGCGGCTTTTATCGAAGACGCTGACCCGCCAGCCGAATGCATGCAAGCGGGTCGCACAGGCCAGCCCGGATAGGCCGGCACCGATGATGGCTGCTGATGGGGTTGTGTTCATTTGTCCTGGACAAAAATGGAATAGTCGCCATTTTAATCCCCAATCCATGCCTTGGGTTTGGATCTGTCGTCCATGACAAAATTTTTTGCGTGGCGATGGGCCGGGATGCCCGGTCGCCAGGCGAAAAAAAACCGGGCAATCGTTGCCGACTGCCCGGTATCAGTGCTTGCGCCTAGATCAGGTCGAAGCGATCGGCATTCATCACCTTCGTCCAGGCGGTGACGAAGTCGTGCACGAACTTCTGCTGGTTGTCGTCCTGGGCATACACCTCGGCATAGGCACGGAGCACCGAGTTGGAGCCGAAGACCAGGTCGACGCGGGTGGCCGTCCATTTCGTGGCGCCGGACTTGCGGTCGACAATCGCGTAGCTGTTGCGGCCGGTCGGCTGCCAGGTGTAGGCCATGTCGGTCAGGTTGACGAAGAAGTCGTTGCTCAGCGCGCCGACACGATCGGTGAATACGCCATGCTGGCTGCCGCCGTGGTTGGTGCCGAGCACGCGCAGGCCACCGACCAGTACGGTCATTTCGCTGGCGGTCAGGCGCAGCAACTGGGCGCGGTCGAGCAGCAACTCCTCGGCACTGACCACATAGTCCTTCTTCAGCCAGTTGCGGAAGCCATCGGCCAGCGGCTCCAGCACTGCGAAGGATTCGACATCGGTCATTTCCGGCGTCGCATCGCCACGGCCCGGTGCGAAGGGCACCGCTACCTCGATACCGGCCGCCTTGGCCGCCTGCTCGATACCGACATTGCCAGCCAGCACGATGACGTCGGCCACGCTGGCGCCGGTCTCGGCGGCGATCTTTTCATAGACCGCCAATACCTTGGCCAGGCGGGCCGGTTCGTTGCCTTCCCAGTCCTTTTGCGGGGCCAGGCGGATGCGGGCGCCGTTGGCACCGCCGCGCTTGTCCGAACCGCGGAAGGTGCGGGCGCTATCCCAGGCGGTGGCGACCATCTCTGCCACGCCCAGGCCGGCGGCGGCAATCTTCGCCTTGACGGCGGCTACGTCGTAATCCTGGCGGCCGGCTGGTACCGGGTCTTGCCAGATGAGGTCTTCCTGCGGCACATCCGGGCCAACGTAGCGGGATTTCGGCCCCATGTCGCGGTGCGTCAGCTTGAACCAGGCGCGGGCGAAGACTTCCTCGAAATAGGCCTGATCCTTGTGGAAGCGCTCGGCGATCTTGCGGTATTCCGGGTCGAAGCGCAGTGCCATGTCGGCGTCGGTCATCATCGGCTTGCAGCGGATCGACGGGTCTTCGACATCCACCGGCATGTCCTCTTCGGCGATCGTCACCGGCTCCCACTGCCAGGCGCCGGCCGGGGACTTCTGCAGCCACCAGTCGTGCTTGAACAGCATGTCGAAATAACCGCCGTCCCACTTTGTCGGGTGCGCGGTCCACGCCCCCTCGATGCCGCTGGTCATGGTGTCGCGGCCGATGCTGCGGGTGCTGTGGTTCATCCAGCCCAGGCCCTG
>JAEUOE010000223.1 GCA_016790885.1 Dechloromonas sp.
ACGTCCATCATGGGCCGGCTTGCCAGTTCGCCGCGCAAGCGCATGACTTCCTGCACAAAGAGGGCGTGCGTCTTGCGATGTTCGACTTCGTGCTCGCTGTTGCTCAGGTATTCCCGCCAGATCGCTTCTTCCGAGGTGAAGTGATACACCGTGTAGTCGGCCAGTTCATCGAGCAGGCGGTCGAGAACCAGTGCTTCCGACTTGAAGGCGACATGGCCGGCCAGTGCATTGAGCAGGGCGACCAGCTTGCGGTGCTGCTCATCGACCGTGGGCAGGCCGGTATTGAAGTTGTCGTCCCAGGGGAAGATATCAATCGAGTTCATCGATGGAGCAAGCGGCATAAAGTGGCTGCACGGTTTGGTGTTTGTGGTATTTCAGACATTTCTGCTGTAGCGAAGCAAAGGGGTATTTCCTCGCAACAGGCAGTTATCCTCATCATACGCCGCTAATCTGGCTGATGTATGGACGGCAGGCGAGGCCGGTCCCGGGGCGGGTGCCGAACTTATTCCGCGATTGATTTGTGTTATTTGTCGATTTTGTGCAGGTCGTAGCCGTAGGCCTGGATGGTCTGGCAGCCTGCCGAACTGCGCAGGTAGTCGAGCAGGGCGCGGGCAGCGGGATTGCCGCTGGCACGGCTGAGCAGAACGGCATCCTGGCGAATGGGCTGGTGCTGGCCGGCCGGGATGACCCAGCCCGAACCGCTGGCCAGCCGGCCGTCCTTCCACACCTGGGAGAGTGCGACGAAACCTAGCTCGGCATTGCCAGTCTGCACGAACTGGAAAGCCTGGGCGATGTTCTCTCCCTGCACGAATTTGCCCTGCAGGCTGCCGAGCAGCCTCATGGCCTGCAGCGTCTCGATGGCTGCCTGGCCGTAGGGGGCGGTTTTCGGATTGGCGATGGCGATATGCCGGATGCCCTTGTCGCGCAGCACCTTGCCTTCCGCATCGACCTTGCCGTCGACCGGCGACCACAGGACGAGACGGCCGGTAGCGTAGGTGAAGCGGCTGCCCGCCACGCCCAGTCCTTCCTTTTCCAGGCGCGCCGGGGTTTCGTCATCAGCCGACAAGAGCACGTCGAAAGGTGCGCCATTGGTAATTTGCGCGTAGAGCTTGCCGGTGCCGCCGAATGACAGCTTCAGCCGGTGGCCGCTGGCGCGCTCGAAATCGCTGGCAATCCTTTGCATCGGCGCGGTGAAATTGGCGGCGACGGCGATGGTCGCTTCGTCCGCGCGGATGGCCAGGCTGGCGGTGAGCAGGATGAGGCCGAGAAAAAGTTGGGTCATGGCGTTAGGAAGCTTCGGTCGGATTGCCGATGTTCCTGTCCTTGCGGCAACCGGGCAGTGGTTTGTCGACACGATCGACGCCGACCCCATGCGGGGAAAGGCGCCAATCAGCGCTGGTGGTTCATCAGGGCCTTGAGGCCGTTGACGTTCAGAATCCGGATGTGTTTTTGCTGGACAGCGATGTAGCCTTCTTCCTGGAACTTGGAGAAGGCGCGCGACACGGTTTCCAGCTTCAGGCCCAGATAGCTGCCGATTTCCTCGCGCGTCATGCGCAGGTAGAACTCGGCATGCGAGAAACCGCGCGCCGTGAAGCGTTGCGACAGGTTGAGCAGGAAGGCCGCCAGGCGTTCCTCGGCGCGCATGGTGCCGAGCAGCATCATCACGCCGTGGTCGCGGACGATCTCGCGGCTCATCACCTTGTGGAAATGGTGCTGCAGCGTGTGGATTTCGCGCGACAGGACTTCCAGCCGGGAGAAGGGGATGGCGCAGATCTCGCTGTCTTCGAGCGCGATGGCATTGCAGGTGTGATGTTCGGTGCTGATGCCGTCGAGGCCGAGCAGTTCGCCGGCCATCTGGAAACCGGTCACCTGTTCGCGGCCGTCTTCGAGCAGCACGTCGGTCTTGAAAAAGCCGCTGCGGATGGCGTAGATGGCGTCGAATCCTTCGCCGGCGCGGTACAGGTGATCGCCACGCTTGATGCGGCGACGGGTCGATACCATGTCGTCGAGGCGAGCCAGTTCTTCCGTGCTGAGACCGAAAGGCAGGCACAACTCGCGCAGGTTGCAGTTGGAGCAGGCCGTCTTGATGACGGTCAGCGAAATTTCCTGATTCAACGGTTGTATCCGTGCCATGGGGAACCTGCGTTCGCTTGATCCACGTCAACCACGGTATCATGTCCCCCGAACATAATCCAGAGAACACTAGGTGGCTTGTCTAATGAATTTTGCAACTGAAAACCTCGTCTTCGATCCGCAGATCATTCGCCGTTTCGACGTCAACGGCCCACGCTACACGTCTTATCCGACTGCCGACCGTTTCGTCGAGGCATTCGACTCGGAAGCTGCCAAGCTGTGGCTCGGCAAGCGCAACATTGGCGGCATCAGCAGACCGCTCTCATTATACTTCCACATCCCCTTCTGTAACACCATCTGTTACTACTGCGCCTGTAACAAGATCATCACCAAGGATCACGGGCGCAGCGCCAAGTATCTGAAGTATCTGGCCAAGGAGCTGGATATGCAGGCTGCCGCGCTTGAAGGACGCGATGGCGAGCATGAGGTGATCCAGCTGCACTGGGGTGGCGGCACGCCGACCTTCCTGTCGCATTCGGAAATGCGCCAGCTGATGGGCGAGACGCGCAAGCATTTCAAACTGCTCGACGGCGGCGAATACTCGATCGAAGTTGACCCCCGCAAGGTGGATTACGAAACCGTCGCCCTGCTGGGTGAACTCGGCTTCAACCGGATGAGCGTCGGTGTGCAGGATTTCGACGAAAAGGTGCAGGTTGCGGTCAACCGCGTGCAAAGCGAGGAAGAAACAGCACTGGTCATCAACGCGGCGCGCGCCAATGGCTTCAAGTCGGTTTCGGTCGACCTGATCTACGGCCTGCCGTACCAGACCGTGATGGGTTTCAACCGTACCCTGGAGCGCGTGCTGGCGATGGACCCGGATCGCCTGTCGATCTACAACTATGCGCACCTGCCGAGCCTGTTCAAGCCGCAGCGCCGCATCAACGAAGGCGATCTGCCGTCGGCCGACACCAAGATGCAGATCCTGGCACTGGCCATCAAGAAGCTGACCGATGCCGGTTATGTCTATATCGGCATGGACCACTTCGCCAAGCCG
>JAEUOE010000230.1 GCA_016790885.1 Dechloromonas sp.
TTACCTTCTGCAATCTCTGATGGCCAAGCCGCGCCAGGTCCGTTGCCCGAATTGTGGCGGGGATGCCCTGTGGGCCCCGGAAAACCCGTGGCGCCCCTTCTGTTCGGAGCGCTGCAAGCAGATCGATCTCGGCGCCTGGGCCAGCGAGTCGTATCGCATCACCGGGCAGGTGAGCGATGACGAGGCCGGAGCGCCCGGCCTCGAGTTTCCCGATACGCCGACGCGCTAAGGCCTAACCGTCTTCGATTACCAGCCGCGCATCAGCGCTATGCCGTGGGCGCCATGCGCCTGGGCCTCATCCAGCGTTTCCTTCTTCATGCCGCCGAGGGCGAATACCGGCAGGGTATTGCCATCCCGCTGCCGGGCGAATTCGGCCCAGCCCAGGCCGGCGGCTTCCGGGTGGGTCGGCGTCGGCAAGACCGGGCCGAGCAGCGCGTAATCGAGGCCCAGTTCGCCGGCGCGGGCGATTTCCTGCGCGTTGTGGCAGGAAGCACCCACCCAGGCGAAGTCCGGTCGCTCGTCCAGGCGGGCCAGGTGGGCGGCTGACAGGTGCAGGCCATCGGCAGCGACACGGCGGGCGATGTCGGCATCGTCATTGATGACGACCAGGGCGCCGTGGCTGCGTGCCAGCCGGGTGACGGTTTCGGCGAACCACAGGCGCTGGGCCGGCGGCCAGCCCTTGTCGCGCACCTGGATCAGGCGCAGGCCGTTCTCCAGGGCTTCTTCCAGGCGTTCGAGCTGACGTTCGGTGCCTTCGGCCTCGGCGTTGGTGATGGCCATCACGGTCGGTAGCGACAACGCTTTCAGGATCGGATCGTTGGCCGGCAGGATGGGGGCGACGGTGGCCGGCTGGCCGATGGGCAGCCAATCGAAGGCCGAGTGTTCGAGCGGCGCGGTGATGCCGATTTCACCCTCCCAGGCGGTAACGCGCCAGAAATTGAGGCGCACCGTGGCGTGCGGGTAGGTGAACACGCGGGTCAGCCACGGCGAGCAGGCGGTGACGGTGATGCCCAGCTCTTCCTGCAACTCGCGGATCAGCGCCTGGCGAACCGTTTCGCCCGCTTCGAGCTTGCCGCCCGGAAACTCCCAGTAGCCGGCGTAAACCTTGCCTTCCGGCCGCTGGGCGAGCAGGAATTCGCGGCCCTCGGCGCGTAGCATGACGGCGGCGGCGACTTCGACGATGGTGCTCATTTGGCCTTCTTCCGCGCCGGTTTTTGCTGGCCGGCCAGTTCCTTGGCGTACTGCCAGGCGGTGCGGCCGGAGCGGGAGCCGCGGCCGAGCGCCCAGTTCAGCGCCTCGCGTTCGCTGGCGGCGATGACGGCCTCGGCGACGCCGAGTTCGCGCGCCCAGTGCTGGAAGACGGCCAGGTAGTCGTCCTGGCTGAATGGGTAGAAGGAAATCCACAGGCCGAAGCGGTCGGACAGCGAGACCTTTTCCTCGGTCGTTTCGCCGGGGCGGATTTCGTCGTTGACGGTGCGCGTCTCCAGGTTTTCCGAGAAGTACTCCGGCATCAGGTGGCGGCGGTTGGAGGTGGCGTAGATCAGCACATTGTCCGGCGGCGCCGCGACCGAGCCGTCGAGCACCGACTTGAGCGCCTTGTAGGCGGTTTCCCCGGCCTCGAACGAGAGGTCGTCACAGAAGATGACGAAGCGCTCCGGGCGGCCTTCGAGCAGGTCGAGGATGTCGGCGAGATCGACCAGGTCGTCCTTGTCCACCTCGATCAGGCGCAGCCCCCTGGCCGCAAACTCGTTGAGCATGGCCTTGACCAGCGAGGACTTGCCGGAGCCGCGCGCCCCGGTCAGCAGCACATTGTTGGCCGGCTTTCCGGCGACGAACTGGCGGGTGTTGGCGGTGATGCGCTCCTTCTGGTCGTCGATGGTTTCCAGGTCGGACAGGCGGATCGGGTGCGGGTGGCGCACTGCCTGCAGCCAGCCGCGGCCATTGCTCTTGCGCCAGCGGAAGGCGATGGCGGATTCCCAGTCGGGGGCGGCGGGCGGGAGCGGCAGGATGCCTTCGAGACGGCCGAGAACGGCCTCGGCGCGGGCAAGCAGGCGTTCCAGAGTCGGGGATTCGGTCATGGTGGCGGGTATACTTCGCGGCAAACGGAACACTCTAGCGAAACCCATGCGAAAAATCCAAACACTTGCCCTTGCCCTTGCCCTGCTCACGCTGCTCGCCGGCTGCTCGACCGTTCCGCCCGCTGCAGTGCCGGTGGCGCCGGCCAGCCCTGCGGCCTGTGCGCCGTGCCCGAGCTGCGCTGCCTGCCCGGGCGTTACGCCGCCGGTGCCGGCCTTTGCGCGTACCCATGTGCCGGCTACCTGGGCCGACCTGCCGGGCTGGAGCGATGACGACGTGGCGGCGGCCTGGCCGGCCTTCCTGCTCTCCTGTCGCGGCGTGGCCAGCCGGGCCAACGGCAATGGCTGGAAGCGCGTCTGCGATCTGGCGCGGGCTGCCGATGGCAAGCCTGGTTTCGATGCACGCCGTTTCTTCGAGCAGAACCTCATGCCCTACGCCATCGCCAACGGCGACGGTGCGCTCAATGGCCTGGTCACCGGCTATTACGAGCCCTTGCTGCGCGGCAGCCGGCTGCGGGCCAAAGGGGTCGAGCAGCCGGTGCGTGGCGTGCCGGACGACCTGCTGACCATCGACCTGTCGGCAGTGTTCCCGGAGCTGAAGGACAAGCGCGTACGCGGCCGGCTGGAGGGCAACAAGGTGCTGCCTTACTGGTCGCGGGCTGAAATCACGGCCAAGGGCGACAAGCTGCCGGGCAAGACGCTGCTCTATGTCGATGATGCCGTCGAACTCTTCTTCCTCCAGGTACAGGGCTCCGGCCGGGTCCGCCTGGCCGACGGCAGCACGGTGCGCCTGAACTACGCCGACCAGAACGGCCATCCCTATCAGTCGATCGGCAAGGCGCTGGTCGAGCGCGGCGAGTTGAAGCTGGAGGAGGCGTCGATGCAGGGCATCCAGTCCTGGGCGCGGGCCAATCCGGCGCGCCTCGATGCGCTGCTCAACAGCAACCCGAGCTACGTATTCTTCCGCGAGATGCCGAACAGCGATGGCGGGCCGATCGGCGCGCTCGGCGTGCCGCTCACCGCCGAGCGCAGCATCGCCATTGACCCGCGTTCCGTGCCGCTCGGCTCGCCGGTCTTCCTGGCGACCACGCGGCCCAACTCAAGCACGCCGCTGAACCGCCTGGTCATGGCGCAGGACACTGGCGGCGCGATCAAGGGCGCGGTGCGCGCCGACTTTTTCTGGGGCTTCGGCAAGGAAGCGGGGGAACTGGCCGGGCGCATGAAGCAGAGTGGCCGCATGTGGGTTCTGCTGCCAGCCGAGTTGGCGCCAAAGTAGGGCGCCGACGCACCGCGAGTGGGCGAATCGAGGGTGGGTTGCACCAATTCCGTGCAAATCCACGCCGGTGCGTATTGGTAATGCACTGATTTGTAACCTGTTTAACGCACTGGAATAGTGCTTGCTTTTAAGCCCCCATCTTTAAAGTGGGGGCTTCATGGAAACGTATCAGTCCGGCAGCAACGTGTTGTTCATTTTGCTCGGTGCCATCATGGTGCTGGCCATGCATGCAGGTTTCGCCTTTCTCGAGGTGGGCACCGTGCGCAAGAAAAACCAGGTCAATGCCCTGGTCAAGATACTCACCGACTTCGGTATTTCGACGGTCGCCTATTTCTTCATCGGCTACAGCATTGCCTACGGCGTCAATTTCTTCTCCGGTGTCGACACGCTGATGGCCAAGAGCGGCTTCGAGCTCACCAAGTTCTTCTTCCTGCTGACCTTCGCCGCTGCCATCCCGGCCATCATCTCCGGCGGCATCGCCGAGCGGGCCAAGTTCCACCCGCAACTGATCGCCACCTTCATGCTGGTCGGCTTCGTGTACCCCTTCTTCGAAGGCATCGCCTGGAACCAGCACTTCGGCATCCAGGCCTGGCTGAAGGCCACCTTTGGCGCGGAATTCCACGATTTTGCCGGCTCCGTCGTCGTGCACGCCATGGGCGGCTGGATCGCGCTGCCCGCCGTGCTCCTGCTCGGTGCCCGCTACGGCCGCTACACCAAGGATGGCCGGCTATCGGCCCATCCGCCTTCGTCGATTCCCTTCCTTGCCCTCGGCGCCTGGATACTGACCGTCGGCTGGTTCGGCTTCAACGTAATGAGCGCCCAGACGCTGGACAAGATTTCCGGCCTGGTCGCCCTCAACTCGCTGATGGCCATGGTCGGCGGCACCCTCGTTGCGCTGGTCATGGGCAAGAACGACCCCGGCTTCGTCCATAACGGCCCGCTTGCCGGCCTGGTCGCCGTCTGTGCCGGTTCCGACCTGATGCACCCGATCGGTGCGCTGGCAGTCGGTGGTGTGGCCGGCGGGCTGTTCGTGATCATGTTCACGCTCACCCAGAACCGCTGGAAGATCGACGACGTGCTCGGCGTCTGGCCGCTGCATGGCCTGTGCGGCGCCTGGGGCGGCATCGCGGCCGGCATCTTCGGCAGCAAGGCCATGGGTGGCGCAGGTGGCGTCGCCTTCATGCCGCAACTGATCATGACCGCGATGGCCGTGGTGGTCGCCCTGATCGGCAGC
>JAEUOE010000249.1 GCA_016790885.1 Dechloromonas sp.
AGCCTCCGGCGATGACGACAAGGGCCAGAAGATCACCACCGACAACCGCGTGCTCTTCCACCGCGTGGCCAACACGCTGAACTATCTCGATATCAAGACGGTGATCGTCTCCTGCGGCACCTGCATGGATCAGCTGCAGAAATACCAGTTCGAGAAGATCTTCCCGGGCTGCCGCCTGCTCGACATCCACGAATACCTGATGGAAAAGGGCGTCAAGCTGGAGGGCGTCGAGGGCACGCGCTACATGTACCACGACCCCTGCCACACGCCGATGAAGGCCTACAACCCGCTGGCGGTGACCAACAAGCTGATGGGCCAGAACGTGCCGCTGACCGACCGCTGCTGCGGCGACTCCGGCTCCTTCGCTTACTCGCGTCCGGATATCGCCACCCAGGTGAAATTCCGCAAGCAGCAGGATATCGAGCAGCAGGCCGAGAAACTGCGCGCTGACGGCTTCAAGGGCGACGTGAAGATACTCACCTCCTGCCCGGCCTGTCTGCAGGGCTTGTCGCGCTACGACGACGATGCAGACACCCAGGCCGACTACATCGTGGTCGAAATGGCCAAGCACCTGCTTGGCGACAACTGGATGGCCGATTACGTCGGCAAGGCCAATACCGGCGGTATCGAGCGCGTCCTGCTCTAATCGTTGATTCCTGCGGCCACCGGCCGCCAACCGTGAAATAGTTGTTTTGTTTGCGGTGGCGGCGGGTGGTATTTACACTCTGGTGTATTCCTTTTGCTCACCGGAGCGCGATAACGTGGAAATCGGCAGTCCAAGTTGCGAACTGTGTGCCCAGCCGGGCGGAACCATCCTCTGGCAATCCGCGGCCTGTCGCGTCATTCGGGTCGCTGACCCGCATTACCCCGGTTTCTGCCGTGTGATCTGGAACGATCACGTACGCGAAATGACCGATCTCGATCCCGCCGCCAGAAATCACCTGATGCAGGTCGTTTTTGCCGTCGAAGCGGTCGTTCGCCAGCTTTTTTCCCCCCACAAGATCAATCTGGCCAGTTTTGGCAACATGGTGCCGCACGTGCATTGGCACATCATTCCACGCTGGCAGGACGACCGGCACTTTCCCGAGCCGGTCTGGGGCAGGGTCAATCGTGAGGGGGCCGCCGGACAGCGTCCGGTGGTGAGCGACGAGGAACTGGGCCTAGCGTTGCGCCGTGCCCTGGGAAACTACGAACAAGGCCAATAAAAATGGATACGACCTTCAACGACATGCCGCTGGAAATCTCCGACCTGCGTAGCGGTACGGATTATCTGGCGCAACTCTCTCTGGCCAATCCGATGGTTGCCGAGCGGCAGCTGATACGTTTCCTCGACACCTTGCTGCAGACACCGCCGGAGCCGGGTGTGTTGCTCGCACTGCTTGAACAGGCACGCGCCCCGCTCTGCTTCGTCGAAGAGGAAATGGCTCGCCGTTACCATAGCCGTGCCCTGCCGCTGGGTGATGAAGAGGAGAGCTATTTTCAGCAGGTCGTCACCGCCTGGCGCAAGATGGGCAAGGCCTATGCCCTGTGTGCCAGCCTGGAGCAGCCGGATAACGCCAATCCGCAGTATGTGACGCTGGTGGCGACCATCCTGCATCGTTGCCTGTACTACACGGGGATGGTCATCCTCGAACACTACCGGGCGCGCCGCGAACTGCCGCCGGGTATCTGGCTCGACCTGCATGGTTACTACGAAACGGCCGAGGAATGGGGCGTCGCGTACACGCCGGTCGAAGATGTCCTGGAAAGTAGCCTGCAAGCCACGCACTGTGCTGCTGCCTACATCACCCTGCTGTTGATCGAGATCGCCAGCCCATACAGCAACAGCGTGCGCAATCTGAACCTGATCCGGCGCTGGGCCGGGATGTGGGCACCCCTGGTGTCGATCCACCCGCTGACCGATGACCTGGAGGTGCCGCCCTACATCATCGAACTGATGAAGGACAATCCGCTGCATCCCTCGGCTTATACCGAGGCACCGACCAAGGATGCGCGACGCGTGGATACGACGCGGCTGGCCCTGCAGATCAGCCACATGCTGAGCCAGTTGCGTCAGCGCATCACGCCTTCCCAGCTTGGCCTGGGCGAGGAAACGTCGAGCTATGTCATCACCCTGCTCGAACATCTGGCCCGGCCCTGGAGCCAGTCCGCATCGCCACGTCGCTTCCGGCGCTTTGCCACCGAGGGCACTGCACTGGTTGCCGTCGGTTTCGAAGCCATGCATTTCTGCGTGACCGGCAAGGAATTCATCCAGCCGGACACGGCTGCCACCTATTCACGGGGAGAGTTCGATGAGTTGTTCACCTTCCGTGACCGTGTAGACCCCGGCCAGGCCTTGAACATCAAGCCGCTGACCAATTTTCCGGTCGACGAGTGGAGCGTCATCAACCATTCCGCAGCCGGCTTCCGCCTGGGGCGCAGCTGTGCCGGACAGCGTCTTCAGCATGGGCAGTTGATTGTCGTTCGGCCGCACGATGGCGAGCATTTCCTCCTCGCCGAGGCTACCTGGCTGATGCAGGAGGAGTCGGGCGGGCTGGTGGTTGGTCTTGCTACCCTGCCCGGCATGCCGCGCGGGATCGGCGTGCGGGTGGCCCATGAGGCGGGCGGCAGCCACGAGCGCTACCTTCGTGCCTTCATGTTGCCAGCTGTGCCGGCTATCGGTGAAGAGGCCTCGATCGTCATTCCGGTGGGCCTCTACCAGGCCAGCCGGATTCTCGATTTCTTCGTCGCTGACGAGGAGCCGGGACAACTGCGCATGAACCACATCCTGCAGCGGGGCACCGATTTCGACCGCATCAGCTACCAGCGACTTTGACCTATCTTGGTCCGCTCCAGGACCGGGTGCGTTAAACTACGGTCCTTCATCCCGGAGGACACCATGGCGGGTATAGATCGCGATACGCCGATACCGAGCGAAATCAAACTGCACCAGAAATCCCGACGCCTGGAGCTGATTTATGAAGGGGGCGAGGCCTATTCCCTCGACTTCGAATATCTGCGCGTCTACACGCCGTCGGCTGAAGCCCGTGGTCATGGCCCGGGTCAGGAAACCCTGCAGACCGGCAAGCGCAATGTCGATATCGAACGTATCGAACCGGTCGGCACCTATGCGCTGCGCCTGGTTTTCTCGGACGGGCACGACAGCGGCCTCTATTCCTGGGACATGCTCCACAATCTGGGCAAGCACCACGACGAACTGTGGCAGGAATACCTGAAGCAGATCCAGGAACAAGGCCTGTCCCGCGATATCGACACCACCTCGCGCCCCGCAGTCAGCGGCGGCTGCGGTACTCACCATTGAAGCCATGAGCAACGACAAAACCCATTTCGGCTACGAAACCGTCGCCGAGCAGGAAAAGGCCCGCCGGGTCGCCGACGTCTTCGATTCCGTCGCCAGCCGTTACGACCTGATGAACGACCTGATGTCCGGCGGTATGCATCGACTGTGGAAAGCGTTCACCATTCAGCGCAGCGGTGTTCGCGAGGGCTCGCGTGTCCTCGATGTGGCGGGCGGCACGGGCGATCTTTCCCTGGCCTTCGCCAAGAAGGTCGGCAAAAGCGGCCAGGTCTGGCTGACCGATATCAACAACGCCATGCTGGCGCACGGTCGTGATCGCCTGCTCGACAAGGGTTACATGCTGCCGGTCGCCCAGTGCGATGCCGAGAAACTGCCCTTCCCGGATGACTGGTTCGATTGCGTGACGGTGGCCTTCGGCCTGCGCAACATGACCCACAAGGATGTTGCCCTGGCTGAAATGCGCCGCGTGTTGCGGCCGGGCGGCCGTCTGCTGGTGCTGGAGTTCTCCCAAATCTGGAAGCCGCTGGCACCTTTCTACGACTTCTATTCCTTCCAGGTCATTCCGCGTGTCGGCAAACTGGTCACCAACGATTCAGACAGCTATCGCTATCTGTCCGAGTCGATTCGCGTGCACCCGGGTCAGGAGGAACTGAAGGCGATGATGGAAGGGGTTGGCCTGGAGAAGGTCGAGTACTTCAACATGGCCATGGGCGTGGTTGCCCTGCATCGCGGCTACAAGTTCTGAACAGTTTCAGGCGATGATGGATACGATCAAGCAACTCGGCGTGCGGGGTCTGAACCATCTGCTCCGCTCGGAGAACTGGGCCGTCGAGCGACTTTCCCGGCATGCCGGAAGGCGCTTACGGATTGATGCCGGCTTGCTGGACATCTGCCTGAGCATCAATGCGCAGGGGTTGTTCGATCTTAATGGCCATCAGGGCGAACCTGACGTTACGCTGACCCTGCCCTCCGACATTCTCGTCCGGGCGCTGTTCGATCGTAGCAAGCTGTTTTCATCGGTCAAGCTGGGCGGTTCGGTGGACGTCGCCGAAACACTTGCGTTCGTTTTCCGTAATCTCAAATGGGATGCCGAGGCTGACCTGGCAGCGGTCATCGGCGATATTCCGGCCCATCGTCTGGTGAAAATCGGGCGCTCGCTCGCCGACAGTTTGCAGGTCGCCGCACGTAATACAGCTGAGAATATTCGTGAATATGCGGTCGAAGAATCGGCAATGCTCGTCGTACCGGCAGATATGGCGTCATTCGGCGAGGCAGTCAATCGGCTGCGCGATGATGTGGCTCGCCTGGAAAAGCGTTTGGTAAAGCTCTGATCAAACCCGATAGCGCGCTTGGGAAATAAAAAAGGCAGCCTTGCGGGCTGCCTTTTTTGTCCGTGACTACCGGATCAATGCGTGTGCTTGCGCAGACGCTGAATTGCTTGCAGCTGGGCGATGGCTTGCGCCAGTTCGACCTCGGCAGCAGCGTAGTCCATTTCAGCTTGACGATTGGCAAGAGCTTCTTCGGCGCGCTTCTTGGCTTCGAGTGCCTTGGCTTCGTCCAGGTCGTGGGCACGAATCGCGGTATCAGCCAACACGGTGATCATGTCAGGCTGGACTTCCAGCATGCCGCCAGAGACATACACCAACTCAAACTCGGCCTGCTCAGGCACCTTCAGACGAATGGTGCCCGGCTTGATGCGAGTCAGCAGCGGGGTGTGCTTCGGCAGGATGCCAAGTTCCCCGGCTTCGCCGGGGAACACCGCGATCTCGACCAAGCCGGAGAAAATGGATTCTTCGGCACTGACGACATCACAATGAACGGTCATAACCATTAATGGCTCCTATGCAGACTCTGCATTACTGCAGGGTCTTGGCCTTTTCGATGACTTCCTCGATACCGCCGACCATGTAGAAGGCTTGTTCCGGCAGGTGATCGTATTCGCCAGCACAAATGCCCTTGAAGCCCTTGATGGTTTCCTTGAGCGGAACGAACTTGCCCGGGGAACCGGTAAAGACTTCAGCAACGTGGAACGGCTGGGACAGGAAACGCTGGATCTTGCGAGCACGGGACACGGCCAGCTTGTCTTCCGGCGACAGTTCGTCCATACCCAGAATCGCGATGATGTCACGCAGTTCCTTGTAGCGCTGCAGGGTCATCTGCACGGCACGGGCAACACCGTAGTGCTCTTCACCAACGATCTGCGGGTCGAGCTGGCGGGAGGTGGAGTCGAGCGGATCGACGGCCGGGTAGATACCCAGCGAGGCGATGTCACGCGACAGCACGACCGTGGAGTCGAGGTGCAGGAAGGTGGTGGCTGGCGACGGGTCGGTCAAGTCGTCAGCAGGGACGTAAACGGCCTGGATGGAGGTAATCGAGCCAACCTTGGTCGAGGTGATACGCTCCTGCAGACGGCCCATTTCTTC
>JAEUOE010000008.1 GCA_016790885.1 Dechloromonas sp.
ACGTCGTCGCGGTAACGCTTGACGCGATTGACGTTGCCCGGCATGACCGTACCCATGAAGGCGCGGGCCTGTTCAAAGACTTCGTCGGTATCGATGAGGATTTCACCGATATCCGGCTGGAAGTAGTCACGAATGGCGCGAATGACCAGGCTGCCTTCGAGATAGATCAGGAAAGCGCCGGATTGCTGCTGGGCTGCACCTTCAATGGCGGTCCACAATTGCAGCAGGTAATTCAGGTCCCATTGCAATTCTTCGGCCTGACGACCGATAGCAGCGGTACGGGCGATCAGGCTCATGCCGTTGGGTACTTCGAGCTGATCCATGACTTCCCGCAGTTCGGCCCGTTCGTCACCGTCAACGCGGCGGGAAACGCCACCGCCACGCGGATTGTTCGGCATCAGGACCAGGTAGCGGCCGGCCAGCGAAACATAGGTGGTCAGGGCGGCGCCCTTGTTGCCACGCTCGTCCTTGTCGACCTGGACGATGAGTTCCTGACCTTCCTTCAGTGCCTCGTTAATCTTGGCGCGACCCACTTCGGTGCCCGGCTGGAAATAGGCACGGGAAACCTCCTTGAAGGGCAGGAAGCCGTGACGATCAGCGCCGTAGTCGACGAAGCAGGCTTCGAGGGACGGTTCGATCCGGGTGATGACACCCTTGTAGATGTTGCTTTTGCGTTGTTCCTTGGCGGCGGATTCAATGTCGAGATCGATGAGTTTCTGACCATCGACAATGGCGACACGGAGTTCTTCCGCCTGTGTCGCATTGAAGAGCATGCGTTTCATTGTTTTCGGGCTCCAGCGCACTTTGGCACGCTGCAACGAAACGCCTTGGCAGGCAGCGACTTTTCTTTATCGGGTTGCGTTCATGTAGGTGATGAGGGCAAAGGCGATTGGAAGGTGCTGATCAACAAACGGCCGCGTGTTTGTTATTGAAATGCGCGACCTGAAAATTCCTGCCACAGGCGATCGTGCGTGCTTACCGTGGGCTTATCTATTACCATCACTACTTTTGGTGAGTGAACTTAACCAGTCGTTTTACGTTGTTCTGGCCTGAGCAATTGGCGCAGGTGAGACTGCAAAGCCTGCCGCTTGGCGGTCGCGCCAGTGGCGCGAGGGCGAACGGTCTGACGGTTCGGCATCTCTTACAAATCGAGACGTAAAACGTGGGCAGTATATTAGAAAAATGAATGGCGCAGGTAACAATTCAGTCGCGCATGTCGTGATTGACGACGAGGAGCAAGGCCAGCGCCTGGATAATTTTCTGATCCGCCGCTGCAAGGGCGTTCCCAAGAGTCATATCTACCGCATTTTGCGTAGTGGTGAAGTGCGGGTGAATAGCCGGCGGGTCGATGCCACCTATCGGCTGTGCGCCGGCGACAATTTGCGTATTCCGCCCATCCGTATTGCCGAAAGGCCGAAGAGCGAAGTTGACGAGGCGGCCAAGCAGCGGGTCGATCTGCCCATTCTCTTCGAGGACGAGGCCATGCTGGTTATCGACAAACCGGAGGGGATCGCAGTTCACGGCGGGAGTGGCGTCAGCTTTGGGGTGATCGAGGCTTTGCGTCGCCAGCGCCCACAGGCCAAGTTTCTCGAACTGGCACACCGGCTCGACCGCGAGACATCCGGCATTCTGCTCGTCGGCAAGAAGCGCCTGGCGCTGACTGCATTGCATGACATGTTTCGTGAGCATGGCGCCGGTGCGGACAAGCGCTACCTTGTACTGGTCAAGGGTCGCTGGATGAACAATACGCAGCATGTGAAACTGCCTTTGCTCAAATACCTTACCGAGAACGGTGAACGGCGCGTCGCCGTCGACGCGCAAGGCAAGGCATCGCACACCGTATTTCGCCTGCTGGCGCGATGGCCAGAGATGAGTCTGCTCGAGGCGCAACTGAAAACGGGGCGGACGCATCAGATTCGCGTTCATCTCGCCCACCTCGGTTTTCCGATTCTGGGTGACGAGAAATATGGTGATTTCTCGTTAAATAAAGATTTGAAGCGCGATGGCCTGAAACGCATGGCTCTGCACGCGTGGCGTATGGCTTTTCGTCATCCGCTAACATCCGGTCCGATGGAGTGCGTGTCGCCATTGCCTGACGGGATCGGCAACTACATCGCCGCCGTCGACGGCAGGCAGAAGCGCGAATTTTCGGCAGCCAACTACGAACAGGTACTCACGGCATGATGAAATATGAACTACTTGTTTTTGACTGGGATGGCACTTTGCTTGACTCGGCCGGGGCTATCGTCCGCGCCATCCAGTGTGCTTGCCGCGACCTTGATCTGCCGGTGCCTGATGATGGCCGGGCGAGGCATGTGATCGGACTCGGCTTGGTGGATGCGTTGAGTCATGCCGTTCCCGAGTTACCTGCCGAGCGGTATCAGGCCATGGTCGAGCGTTATCGTTTTCACTATTTGTCACGCGACAACGAATTGACCTTGTTCGACGGCGTTCCTGACATGCTGAAGGGACTGCTGGAGGATGGTCACACCCTGGCGGTTGCCACGGGCAAAAGCCGCCTCGGATTGGAGCGTGCCCTTGATCACTCAGGGCTGCGGCCGCTGTTCCAGGCATCGCGTTGCGCCGATGAGTGTCACTCGAAGCCGCATCCGCAAATGCTTGACGAATTGATGAGTGAGTTCGGTGCTGCGAAGTCGTCAACGCTGATGATCGGCGATACCTCGCACGACCTTCTGATGGCCAGCAATGCCGGCGTGGATGCCTTGGCCGTGACCTATGGCGCCCACCCGCATGATCATCTGCGGGAACACCGGCCTGTCGCTTGCCTGCATACGGTTGCCGAGCTTGATGAATGGCTGAAGCGCTACGCCTGATCTGTGCCAGTGCTGAAGTTACCGATGCCGGGAAAGGCTTTCGCTTCCGCATTCGGCGATATGGTCGTGAAGTTCCGGCCTTCGTCATTCGTTTCAACGGTCAGGTGCATGCCTATCTGAACGAATGCGGGCATGTGCCGGCAGAGCTGGACTGGATGCCCGGCGAGTTCTTCGATGATTCCAAGTTATACTTGATTTGCTCGATTCATGGCGCGCTTTATGCTCCGGATTCTGGCCGGTGTCTCGGTGGGCGTTGCCAGGGCAGGGGGCTCAAGCCACTGCCGGTCCGGGAAATCGATGGATTGATTTTTCTAGAGTCAGAAAGATAACTATGGATACCCCCCAACCTCCTAATAACGACAGCAACTGGGAGCGAAAGACCCTGGAGAAACTGGTCTTCGCTGCCCTGGATGAGCAGCGGGCCAGGCGACGCTGGGGGATTGCCTTCAAGCTGCTGGGTTTTGTTTACCTGCTTGTCGTGCTGGTTGCCGTCGTTGATTGGGGCGCTGATGCCGAGCATCAGGTGCAGCATACGGCGATGATCAATCTCGTCGGGGTGATCGAGGCCAAGGGTGAGTCCAACGCCGAGAACCTGGTAGCTGCGCTCAATAGTGCCTTCGATGAAAAAAATGCTGTGGGAGTCATTCTGCGCATCAATAGCCCAGGCGGCAGCCCGGTTCAGGCTGGCATCGTCAACGATGAAATCCGCCGTCTTCGGGCCAAATATCCAGAAAAGCACCTGTACGCAGTGGTTGAAGACATGTGTGCTTCGGGTGGCTACTATGTTGCCGCAGCAGCAGACAGTATCTATGTCAACAAGGCCAGTATTGTTGGTTCGATTGGTGTGCTGATGGATGGCTTCGGGTTTACCGGCACCATGGACAAGGCAGGAGTCGAGCGTCGCTTGCTGACTGCCGGGGAAAACAAGGGGTTCCTCGACCCGTTCTCGCCGCAGGCACCGCAGCACAAAGCGCATGCTCAACTGCTGCTTGACGATATCCATCGGCAGTTCATCGATGAGGTCAAGGCTGGACGGGGTAAGCGTTTGAAGGAAAGCCCCGATATGTTCTCCGGATTGATGTGGACGGGGGCTCAAAGTATTGAGTTGGGTCTGGCCGATGGTTATGGCAGTGTTGATACGGTTGCCCGTGACATCATCAAGGCAGAAAAGGTCCTCGATTATTCGGTCAAGGACAATATTGCCGAACGTTTTGCCAAGCGTCTGGGGGCCGGGACCGCAGCCAGTTTCTGGAAGGGTGTATCGGAGAGCGCACTCGGGGTGCGCATTTTCTGACTCAGGCCAACAGAAGGAAGACGGTCGGACGCCGCTCGATATCGGGTGGCGTTTGTTTTTTCCAGTTCATGATGGTCTGTGTGCGGACCATTTCCCTGGGTTGGGTCAGGTCGGTGGCCACGGTGAGCCTCGTTCCCGGTTGGCAGGCGTTCAGGATCGCGTCGAACATCGCCCGGTTGCGATAAGGGGTTTCGATGAAGATCTGCGTCTGGGACCATTTCCGGGATTCGCTTTCCAGATTGCGCAAGGCCGTGGTGCGCTCGGCTTCTTTGGCGGGCAGGTAGCCTTGAAAAGCAAAACGCTGGCCGTTCAGTCCGGAAGCCATGAGCGCCAGCAACAAAGACGAAGGGCCGATGAGTGGCACGACACGGATATTTTCCTGTTGCGCCAG
>JAEUOE010000014.1 GCA_016790885.1 Dechloromonas sp.
CTGATCTGGCTGGCCGCAGTGGCCTTTGGCGCCGACTGGGCCGGCCTGCATTTCATGGTCGGCGCCTTCCTGGCCGGGGCCAGCATGGAGGCCGAGTGGTTCGATCAGGAGAAGATGGATCTGCTGCGCCACCACGTGCTGCTGGTCATCATGCCGGTCTTCTTCCTGTCCACCGGGCTGCGCACCAACTGGGATGTCGGCGGTGCCGCCGTGTTCATCGCCGCCGCCCTGCTGCTGGTCATGTCGGTCAGCGGCAAGCTGCTCGGCGTGCACCTGGCCGGCCGTATCCTGAAATGGGGCCCGGGCGAAGCCGGTATCATCGGCTGGCTGCTGCAAACCAAGGCGCTGATCATGATCATCTTTGCCAACATCCTGCTCGACAAGCAGATCATCACCAGCGAAACCTTCACCGCCCTGCTGCTCATGGCGGTGGCCAGCACCATGCTCACCGTGCCGGTCGTGGCCCCCAGGCTGGCGCGGCTGAAGTCGCTGATTATGCGTTCCGCCTGAGGAGACCGCCATGGCCTACGTGCCGACCTATGTCGAAGAAGCGCCAACGCGGGAGGCGATCGACGCCCGTCCCGGCCTTGCCCTGCTTGAATTCGGCGCCAACTGGTGCGGCCACTGCCAGGCCGCGCAGCCGGCCATTGCGGCGGCGCTGGCCGGGTATCCGGGGCTGGTGCACAACAAGGTGGAGGATGGCCCAGGGCGTCGCCTGGGCCGTAGCTATCGCGTCAAGCTGTGGCCGACGCTGATCTTCCTGCGCGATGGCCAGGAGGTCGAGCGCCTGGTCCGCCCGACGCAGGCCGCCGAGGTCGCAGCCGCCCTGTACCGCTTGAGCGGTAGCTGATGCTCAGGCCGGCGGGCAGCGCTGCAGCCAGGCATCGAGCTCGCTGCGGGCAATGAAGGTTTCCCGCCGGTTGATGTTGCCCGGCAGCTGCTGGCCTTCCCACTGCTCGGTTGCCCAGCGCTTCACATTGGCGTGCAGGTCGCCGTGTTCGATGGCGTGGGCCAGGGTCACCTCGATGGCGTGCACGGCATCCGGCGAACTGGCCATGGACAGTGCAGCTTCATGCAGACTCAGGGGGCTTTGTGCGCTCATGATGCGCTCCGTGCTGTGATGGGTTGGGAGGCTATTTGGTCAGGGCGGTGCCCCGTCCGGAGAATTCGTCGCTCATCCGATACAGCGCATCGGCAAACGAGGCTTTCGGATTCGCCCGGCAGAAGCGCTCAGCGTAGAGCGCTATCGTCCCGTTGGATACGTCGGTTACCTGTTGACGCTGATTGGCGTAGTTGTGGCCGCTGAGGAAGCCGCGCGCCCAAGCCAGATACGGCTGGCGCTCGTCCCGGTTGTCTTTCGTATTGGCCCAGGCCAGGCAGGACATGTCGTCGAGGCCCAGAAGCTTGAGCGGAGCGGCTTCGGCACTGAATGCCAACAAGGCGAGCAATGCTCCGGAAATCATTTTGCCTGACGGACAGCGTCGCATCTGATGCTCCTTCCTGTGGCGGGCTTGGCTGACAGAATGCCATAGCCGGCAGTAGGCGGCGAAGTGTTTGCCACGGCAGCTCGGCCGCCAGGCCGGTCAAGGCCGGTTCGAGGCGGCTGCCCAGAGCGCCCGGCCGCCGTGCGGCATGTCCTCAGTAACGCGGATAGCGGGCGTTTTCGGCTTCCATGCGGCGCAGGGCGGCCTTTTCCTGGGCCAGGCGGCGCTCGGCTTCATAGTGACGCTGCTGTTCCTCGCGTTGTCGCTGCTGCGCTTCCCGCTGCTCCTCGCGCTGCTTTTCACGGAGCGCCATCGCTTCGCCACGCTGGATGTCGCGCGAAATCTGCCGGCCATAGGCCAGGTCCCGCTCGCGCTCCGCCCTTTCCCGGGCTTCCTCGCGGCTGCGCTGGTACTCGGCCTGCCGCGCCTCGCGCAGCTCGCGCTCGGCGCGTTCGCGTTCGCGCTGGGCTTCGATTTCGGCCAGGCGCACCGCCGCGGCCGCCTTTTCCTTTTCCAGCGCCATCTTCTGTTCCTGGTTTGCCTGGTATTTCGCGTAGCCGAAACCGCAGGCACCGATAAGGGCCACACCGATCAGGATCTTGGCGATGGAACGCGGCGGCTCCTCGGCCATCGGCTCGCCGGCCGCACGGGCCGCCAGCCTGTCGTCGTAGGCCTGGCGCCGGACGGGATCGGATAGCGTGGTGAAGGCCTCGCGCAGGGCGATCAGACGGTTGGTGGCATCCTCGTCGCCGGCTGCCTGCTGGGCAAGGAAGTGGGCCCGCAGACGCTGGTGGCTGGCGGCGATGCTCTCTGGGCTGGCGGTGGCACTGACTTCGAGCAGATCGTAAAGGGAATTGGCCATGAGCGGGTCTCAGCGGTTGCGACGTGGTGTATCGGCCGGGCTGGCCGGGCCGGGAATGACGTACACGCCGCCCCGGTAATTCCTTTCCTGGCGGGCTTTCCATTCCAGCTCGCTCAGTTGGGAGCGGTTGCGCATATCGACCGTTTCGGCCTGACGCTGCTGGCTGCGATTGACCTTGTCGGATGCCTGGTCGACCCGGTCGGCATTGGCTGCGCAGGGCACATCGGTAATGACGGTCTTGCCGCCCTGCGTGCATTTATAAGTGGCGGCTGCCGCATTGCCCGCGAGCAGGGAGGTGGCCAGCACCAGGAAGCAGGTGTAATGAATGCGCATTGTTCTCATTTATTCAATGTGATTTGGCGCGATTCTAGAGATTCCCGTCGTCGCCGGCAATTGGTGGAAACCCGTCAGATCATCCCGCCGTTGATCGAAATCACCTGCCCCGAGATGTAGGCGGCGCTGTCCGAGGCGAGGAAGGCGACAAGATCGGCGACCTCCTCCGGCTGGCCGGCGCGCTTCATCGGCACCAGCTGCTTGATCGTCTCGGCATCGAAGGCGCCCTCGATCATGTCGGTGGCGATGATGCCCGGGGCCACGGCATTGACCGTGATGCCGCGGCTGGCCAGTTCCAGCGCCAGCGACTTGCTGGCCGCGTGCAGCGCGCCCTTGGCCGCCGAATAATTGACCTGGCCGCGGTTGCCGGTGAGGCCGGCGACCGACGAAATGTTCACGATGCGACCCCAGCGGGTACGGATCATCGGCATGGTCAGCGGCTGGGTGACGTTGTAGAAACCGTTCAGCGACACGGCGATGACCGAATCCCACTGCTCGCCGGACATGCCGGGGAAGACCGCATCGGCGTGGATGCCGGCGTTGTTGATCAGGATCTGGATGGTGCCGGCGGCGAGCAGCGTTTCCAGTGCGGCGGCCGTGGCAGCGCGGTCGGTCACGTCGAAGGCGACGGCCTCGGCGCTGCCGCCGGCGGCCTGGATGGCGGTGACGACGGCTTCCGCCTTGTCCAGGCTGCGGTTGCCATGGACGATAACGTGGTGGCCGTCGGCGGCGAGGCGCCGGCAGATGGCGGCGCCGATACCGCCGCTGCCGCCGGTGACGAGGGCGCGTTTCATGGCTGTTCCTTGTTCAGGGCGCTGGCATCCAGCACCACGGCGGCACGGCCGGCGAGCAGGCAGCGGTCGGCGTGGCTGACGGAAAACTGGTAGAGGATGTTGTTGGCGTCGCCGGACAGGCGCTCGGCACGGACGGTTAGTTCGCCCGGCAGGTCGTCGAGGCGGGCGGCATGCAGCGTCACGCCGCGCACGCTGGTCAGGTAGCCCTGGCGCGGCTGGCTGCCTTCGCTACCGTCGCCGGCGAGCAAGGCGCCGTGGATGGCCATGGCCTGGGCGGCGTATTCGATGCCGTTGGCGGCACCGAGGCGGCCATCGGCGCGCAGCGGGTTGGCCGGGTCGGTGTGGCTGCTAGCCGTGCAGGTGATCGCCTCGCCTGACCACTCGCGTACCGCATCGAGCAGGCACATGCTGCCCTGGTGCGGGATGTGGGCGGCGATCCAGGCGCGGTCTAGCACGGCTGGATGGCGACGCCCAGCTGCATCGGCGGCAGGTAGTCGAGGCAGATGACCCCGCCCTCGCCCAGTGCCAGCTTGCGCAACAGCGGCAAGGCACGCAGGGCCGGGATGGCGGTGCGCAGGTCTTCCAGCGCGGCATCGGCCAGCGGCTCGGCGTTTGCCGTGTCCGGGGCGACGGTGATCTGCGCCAGCGAGCGTTCCGTGCGCTGCGGCGCCAGCACCAGCCCGACACCGGCCACGTCGGGAACCGGCCGCTTGGCGAACAGCGGTTGCGGGTACTCGCTGTCGTAGGCGATGAGCAGCGTGGTCTGGCGGTCGACGACGACCTGGCCGAGGGCATCGAGCAGGCCCGCGCCGAAGCTCGCGTCGTAGGCGCAGATGACCTGGCAGGGCGCCATGGCGCCGGTGGCAATGCCCCAGTAGCCGGCGGCGGCGTTATGTACCGAATTGTGGAAGCGGGTCGGCGAAATCTGGCGGTCCTCGCCGGCCAGCTGCTCGCACAGGGCGTGGCAGTTGTGGCCGTCGGCGCCGGAGGCGGAAAACACGGTGGCCAGTTGGCCGACATCAGCCCCGGCATGGGCGGCGGCTTCGCGGCCGACGGCGAGCGTCAGCTTGACGACCCGGCTGGCCCGGCGGCGCTCGGCCGGCGGCAGGATGCTCGGGGCGGGCAGCACCGACGGTGCCGGGGCGTAGGCCTGCTCGCCGCGCAGCACGGCGCGGGCGGTCGGCCAGTCGGGCAGGCCGGGGGCCAGGAAACCGATACCCTCGATCCAGGCAGTCAATGCTTTGCTCATGGCGCGACTCCGAGGATCAGGCTGCAGTTGCTGCCGCCGAAGCCGAAGGAATTGCTCAGGGCATGGCGCACGGTGGCTGCCTTGCCTTGCAGCAGGTAATCGAGCCGCATGGCCGGGTCGACATTCTGCGTACCCGGGCTGCCGGGCAGGAAGCCATCGCTCAGCGCCAGGGCACAGACCACCGCTTCGACCGCGCCGGCCGCGCCCAGCGTGTGGCCGGTGGCGCCCTTGGTCGAACTGCACGGCACGGTGTTGCCGAACAGCGCAGCGACAGCCTTGCCCTCGGCGGCATCGTTGGCCGGCGTGGCGGTGCCGTGCAGGTTGATGTAGCCGATGTCGGCGGTTGCCAGGCCGGCCGAGCGCAGCGCCGCTTCCATGGCCAGTCGGGCGCCCAGCCCTTCCGGGTGTGGCGAGGACATATGGTAGGCGTCGCTCGATTCGCCGGTGCCGAGCAGCAGGACCGAACCGGGTGCCGGATCGCCCGCCCGTTCGAGCAGCGCGAAGGCTGCCCCTTCGCCCACCGAAATGCCGTTGCGCGCCGCGTCGTAGGGCCGGCACGGCTGGGCCGAGGTCAGTTGCAGCGAGGCGAAGCCGTACAGCGTGGTCAGGCACAGCGTATCGACACCGCCGACGATGGCTGCGTCGATGCTGCCCAGTTCGAGCTGGCGGGCAGCGGCGGCAAAGACCTTGGCGCTCGACGAGCAGGCCGTCGAAATCGCCATCGCCATGCCTTGCAGCCCGAAATAGTCGCGGGTGAATTCGGCCAGCGAGAAGGAATTGTGCGTCGTGCGGTAGATGAAATCGTCGGGCAGCGCGCCAGTTTGCGGATCGCGGCGGCGATAGGCCAGTTCCGTCTGCAGGATGCCAGCGGTGCTGGTCCCAAGGAAAACGCCGACGCGCGTCTTGCCGACACGCCCGATGACCGCACGCACCTGGTCGGCGAAGCCGTCAGTCTCCAGCCCCAGCTGCGTCAGGCGGTTGTTGCGGCAATCGTAGGCGGCCAGCGATTTGGGCAGCTTTTCCGCGTCGACCGCAGCAACCTCGCCGATCCAGGTGGCGAGCGCCACTGTCTCGAACGCACAGGGCGCCAGGCCGGATCGCCCCTGACGCAGCGCCGCACGCGTGGCGTCAAGGCCGCGCCCGAGACAGGTCGTGGCGGTGTAAGCGGAAAGGAGCAGCGGAGTCACGATGGCGCTCGAAATGTGTAGCCGCGAATTTTAGCAGACGCTGACGATGGCGCCGGCATGGGTTCGCCAGCGTGGTTTGGTCTAGACTTCAGGCATGACAATGCGCGCCGTGATCACCGACCCCTTGCGCTGGCTGGCTGGCCGGCTGGGCAGTGCGCCGCTTTGCGGATCGCGGCGGCGGTAGGCCAGTTCGGTCTGCAGGATGCCGGCCGTGCTGGTGCCGAGGAAGATGCCGACCCGCGTCTTGCCGTAGCGGGCAATGGCCGCGCGCACCCGGTCGGCGAAGCCGTCGGTTTCCAGGCCCATCTGCGTCAGGCGGTTGTTGCGGCAGTCGTAATGAGCCAGGGCTGCCGGCAGTTGTTCGCTATCCACCGCCGGCACTTCACCGATCCAGGTGGCGAGCTCAACCGTTTCGAAAGCGCAGGGCTGCAGGCCGCTGCGCCCTTGGTGAATGGCCGGGCGCAGGGCAGCAAGGCCCCGTCCGAGACAGGTCGTGGCGGTGTAGGACGAAAGAAGCAACGGGGTCACGGTTCGCGGCGCATATCGGCAAAAGCCGATTTTAACAGAGGCGCCAACGGCCTCCGAACGGGAAGCGCTCAGCGGGGCTGGGTCAGCAGGCCGCGTGTGGTTTCGTAAACGATGGCCATCTGCTTCGCGTCGAGCAGCTTCAGCAGCTCGCACGGGCGCTGCCGGAAGGCGTCGAGTTCCCGATCCGGCCCGGCCGTGGCTGGCGGCTCGCTGGCGCTCATCCGGGCAAAATCGATATCCAGCCAGGTGCACAGGATCTTCAGCCGGCTGGCGTGCGGCATTACGTCACCGCGCAACCACTTGCGCGCCGTTTCATTGGAAATGGGTGCCACGTCGGCGGCGATCAGGGAGAAATCGCGGGCCAGCCGGGAACAGGTCGGTACCCTGCCGTAGCGCGCCGTCAGGCGAGCCAGCAGCAGGCGCTGAAACCTCTTTTGCAGCGTGTGTTTATCGTTCATTCCCCAAACCTATATACCCGTTGTTCAGTTGCACGATGACGATCAGATGAACGTACTGTGTTGGCTGGGTAGTTTAAGCGACAGTTGATGAGTTAGTTGATTTCACCATTATAAATATAATTGCTAATTTTCCAACTTAATTTGGGTAAGCCGCCTGTCATTGCTTGTACCGTCCAATGCTCGCACCGCAACTGCATTCTTGATGAAACCCAGCATCCGCTTCTTTTTCGACCATCTATCCGATGGCCTGTTGGTTCTCAACGGCCTGGGCGTTGTCCGCTATGCCAACCCGGCATCGCAAACGGTGCTGGCCAGCCAGCTGGGCGAAATCATTCCATTCGACACGCTGCGCCAGAGCATCGATGCCTTGGCCCTCGGCCGCCTGCCCTCGCCGCAGTGCCTGTCCTTCGACCTCGGCGCACCGGGCAGCCCGCGCTGCGTGGCCACGACGCTGATGAAGAGTCCGGTTGCCGACGAGTACCTGCTCATCCTGCATCCCGACGATGCCGGCCGGCACGAACACAATCGCTTCGCCAACTTTGTCGAAATGCTCGACAGCAGCCTGGAAGGGCCAACCCAGCGGCTGATCGCCGCTGCGGAGAGGATGCTGCAGTCATTTGCCGGGCAGGCCGGCAGCGACTTGGTCCTGACCCGGGAAGTGAGCGAACTGCGTTGCCGGGCCGACGAGCTGCGCAATGAAATCCAGCAGATTTCCTTGTACGCGGCGAGTTGCAGCGCACTCACCCTGCTCGGCGACGATCGCATCGAGATAGCGCAGTGGCTGGCCGAGGCCCTGGCTGCGGCCAGGCCGACCCTGGTACAGCGCGGCATCCGCCTGTGTTTCGCCGGCATCAATGACAATCTGCCGGTCATCTACGGCAGCAAGCATTTCCTGACCCGGGCGCTGGCGGTCTATCTCAAGCACCTGGCTGGCCACCTCGAGTACAACAGCTACATGCAGGTCAGCGTCGAGCGGCGAGGCGCTGCCATCCAGCTCGCGCTGATCGACTACGGCACGCAGGGGCCGGCCTTTCCGACCGTCATCAGCGAGTCGCCGACCGCCGGCCCGAGCCCCGATGCAGCGCATACGTTCGATCTCAGCCTGCCCATCTGCAAGCGCATCATGGAATTGCATCGCGGGCGTTTGCTGGTCATCAACGAGAGCGAGCGCCTGCACAAGATCGTTTTCGAACTGCCCACCGGGCTACCGCCGACGAGCGACAGCGAACTCGGCATGCGCCAGGCCTTGCGCTATGCCCATGATCTACGGTGCTTGCTGAAACAGCAGGAAACATCGCCGGGGAAAGGAGCAAGCGTTCCCTCCCCGGGAAACCCCTCGATTCCACTAGGCGCTCAGCCAGCATAAAAGCGCATCATTTAGGAGAACACTGTGAGCTACAAGTTATCGGCAGAAGAAAGCGCTGCAATCGATGTTGAGCTGGGGCTACGTAAACGCCATCTAGGCCGCCCCGTTCTGGTGGTCGAGGACAATCCGCTGAATCGCGAGATCACCCAGCTGCTGCTGAGCAAGGCCGGCCTCAAGGCCGATGCCGTGGACAGTGGCCCGGCTGCGGTCGCCCAGGCTGCGCGCGAGGCCTATTCATTGATCGTGATGGATATCGCCATGCCCGGGCTGGATGGCGTGGAGGCCGCCCGGCAAATCCGCGAGCTGCCCGGCTACGACCAGACCCCCATCGTTGCGCTGACCGCTTGCGTCTTCGGCCAGGACCGCGACTATTGCCTGAGTGGCGGCCTCGACGACTTCCTGACCAAGCCGGTCACCGTGCCCAGGCTCTACCGGACGCTGCTGCACTGGCTGGATGTCGGCCAGGGTTACGAGCTGCCCCGCCCCAGGCAGGTCTTGTAGCGCCCCTCCACCCGCCGGGCGAACCATTCGGTGGTCAGCTTGCGTGTGATCTTCGGGCTCTTCAGGTCGATCTGCGGCATGGTTTGGCGGGGCATGGGCTTGCCGGCCTTGTCGGCCATGGCGAAGACGCGGCTGCTGTAGTGGCCGGCGTTGAAGTCGGCAAAAAGCTGCTGGGCGAAGGGCAGCTCGCCGATAAGAAGCCGAGAAATCGGGGCGAGATCCCGATTTCCCTTTTATTCTGCTACTGCGCTGCCATCTCCGGTGCTCGGCTAACCTTCGGGGCCGGGCGCTGTTCTGCAGTCCAAAGATCGTAATCCATTTGCATGCCCAGCCAGAGTTGGGCGTTTCCGCCGCGGTCGGTGCCTAGCCAGGCTTCGATGCGCCGGGCCATTTCGGGGGATATGGCGGCGTGGCCGTTGAGTACCCGGGAGAGGGCGGTTCGGGTGACGCCGAGTTGCCTCGCCGCTTCGGTGACGGAGAGGTTCAGGGCGGGAAGGATGTCTTCCTTGATGGTTTCGCCGGGGTGTGGCGGGTTGAACATGCGTGCCATGAGTGCTCCTAGTGGTAGTCCTGATAGTCGACCAGAATGGCGTCCTCACCGTCAAAACAGAAGGTCAGGCGCCAGTTGCCATTGATCCAGACCGACCAGTGCCCGGCGAGGTCGTGCGCTAGTGCATGCAATTTCCAACCCGGCACATTCATGTCCTCCGGTCGCTTGGCGCGATCCAGGTGTTTGACCTGGCGGGCGATCTTTGCTGCCTGATGTGGCTGGATACCGGCCCTGGAACCGGTCGTGAAAAAGGCTTCAATTCCTCGATGACGGAAGGTCTTTATCATGTGTGTAGCGTAGCTTAACGCATGATGCCTTTCAAGTGACATTTTCGGATCAAAGGGGAGATTTCAATTTTGGCCGAAATTTCCGGTTGACCGCGCCCCGCAGGAAGTCCCTTGGGGGGATGGCAACGGGCCTTAGCGCCCGTTGCCGCGCGTCAGGCAGGTCTTGTAGCGCCCCTCCACCCGCCGGGCGAACCATTCGGTGGTCAGCTTGCGGGTGATCTTCGGGCTCTTCAGGTCGATCTGCGGCATGGCCTGGCGGGGCATGGGCTTGCCGGCCTTGTCGGCCAGGGCGAAGACGCGGGTGTATAGCGGACTGCGGCTGAAGGCGGGCGTCTTTTCGAGCAGCAGGTCGCGGCGGATTTGCGGGCGGCTCATCTCCAGCTGGTAGGCGATGTTCAGCGCGGCATCCTCGACACTGCTGGCGACATTGGCCGGCAGGCCGTTCTCGTAGCGCAGCAGGTCGCCGTCGGGGGCCAGCGGCTTGCCGGCAATCCTGCCCAGGGCGATCTGGAAGGCCGCGTTGCGGCTGCTGTAGCGGCCGGCGTTGAAGTCGGCGAAGCGGTAAACGATCTGGTCGTAGGGCACTTCGTAATCGAGCAGGATGGCGCTGCCGAAATAGAGTCCGCCGCGCCGGGTGAATACCTCGTTGCGCAGCTTCCTGGCGATCGGGTACGGGTAGCTGCGTTCCTTGACGTGCTGGGTGGCGAACTCGACGCTGACCTGCATCGGCCCGCCCGTACGCACCGGGTTGAAGTCGGCAAAAAGCTGCTGGCCGAAGGGCAGTTCGCCGATCATGTCCTCGAACAGGTCGTTGAGCTGGGTTTCGGTCTTCAGTGCGTCGATGCGTTCGTTGTAGGTCTTGCCGGTGGGTGAGTTCTTGTTCAGCGCGGCGGTTACCAGCAGCGACGGTACGGCGAAGCGCCCGGCCCGTGTTTCCAGCTCGCGGCGCACGATATTGGGCAGCCCGGGCACCACCGGCGCAGCCTGGAAGCTGGATTCCTGCTCGATGATGGCGATGGCGGCGCAATAGGTCTGGCTGGCGTGCGGCACTTCCAGCACCTTGAAGGCGGTGTGCAGGTCTTCGGCCCAGCCGGCCTTGTCCTTGACGCCGGGCGGCAGCAGGCGGGCAACGCGCTTGCGCACCTCGGTGTCGCCCAGCGCCACCGGCCAGGCGGTGGCGGTCTTGCCGTTCGCCTGGCGCGCCATGTCGGGGGGCAGCGGCGGCCCCTGCTCCTCGCCGCTCTCGAAGGTCGAGCAGCCGGTGAGCAATGCGCCGATGAGCAGGGAGGGCAGGAGAAGGCGGCGCATGGGATCAGCTCGGTACGCGACAAACCAGCATGACGTTGGCGAAGGGCTTGCCTTCGTTCATCGGGTCGGTTTCGACGACGAAGCCGAAGCGCTGCAACAGCGCCACCCACTCGGCCAGCGGCCGGCAGTAGAGGCGCGGCAGGCGGTGGCCGCGCATGAAGGTGACGGCGTGGTCGACCCAGTTGCACAGGTGGTAAGGCAGGCCGGCCGAGGCATCGCCGACCCGGGTGAGAAACAGGCCGCCGGGCGGCAGTGCGGCGCGGATGCGCTGCAGCACGTCGATCTGGTGGGCGTGGTCGAAGTAATGCAGGGCGTCGAGGATGGTGATCACGTCGGCCTGGCCGAAATCGGTGGTGGTCATGTCGCCCTGCTCGATGCGGACGACCGGATGGTCGGTGCCGAAGGCGCGGGCGGCGCGGTCCACATCCTTCGGCATCAATTCGATGCCGCGCAGGTGCAGCGGCTTGGGCGCGGCCGGCCAGTCGGCCGGCCAGTTGCCGGCCTCGTACTGCTGGCGGGCGGCGAGCAGCCAGGCGAACAGGCTGCCCTGGCCGCAGCCGAGGTCGAGGTAGCGGCCTTCGGCCGGAAACAGGCCGCGCCGGAGGATTTCGCGGAAGATGCTGTCCGAGGACAATTTGCCGCGCGCATAGTGGTAGGCGAAGCGGCCACCGCTGCGAAAGGGGCGACTGGCTTCGTCGAGCAGGGTGCGCAGGAAATGCTGGGTCATGTGATGGCGTCGTTCAGCGTGACGGGGTTGAGTTGTTGGTCGCGCAGGGTGGCGAGCAGGCGCGGCAGCACGGCGAGGATGACCGGCTGGCCGTCGGCTGTGCGCGCGGCGTGGCCGTCGTGCAGGAGCAGGATGTCGCCCGGGCCGAGGTTGCGGCAAAGGCGCGCCAGCACCGTCTCCGGATCGCCGCAGCGGGTGTCGTAGGGGCGACGCGTCCACGAGGCGAGCCGGATGCCGAGGCGGTGCAGCACCGGGTCGAGAAAGGGGTTGCGCAGGCCGGCGGTGGCGCGGAAATAGCGCGGCGTCTGGCCGGTGATGGCGGCTAGCGTGGCTTGCCCGGCCGCGATGTCGGCTGCCATGCGGCCGGGGCCGAAGAAGGCGAAGGCCTTGGAATGGCTGTCGCCGTGGTTCTCGACCTGATGGCCGCGGGCGACGATTTCCCGCACCAGCGCCGGGTTCTCGCGGGCTCGCCAGCCGATGCAGAAGAAGGTGGCCCTGGCCCCGGCGGCATCGAGCAGGTCGAGCACCTGCGGCGTCACTTCCGGATCGGGCCCGTCGTCGATGGTGATCGCCACTTCGCGATGGGCAATGGCGGCTGGCGGCAGGCGGGTCAGATTGGGGCCGAGTAGGGTCGAGCGCGGCAGCAGGCCGGCGGTGGTGATCACCGCATGGTTGGCGACCAGGGCGCCGAGCGCCCACGGCCAGATGGCCGGTTCGATCAGGCAGCCGACCGCGGCGCCGGCATGGATGGCCAGCGTGGCGTGGAGGGCAGGAGTCGGTTTCCAGGGGGGCGACATGGTCAGGCGGTAAATAGGCGGCGATCGAGAAAATGTTCCCACAAATCGCGCCAGGCGGGCCAGTCGTGGTCGCCATCGACGAGTTGGCGGGCGCCGGCCGGGAAGCAGTTGGCGATGGCCTGCATGCCGGCGGCGAAACGGTCGTCGCGGCCGTGGCCGACGAAAACCGGCAGCTCGGCCGGCGGCGCCTTGAGCCAGCGGTACACGCGGCACTCCGGGTCGCGCAGTTCCTCGGCGGTCGGTTGCCAGGCGGCGAGGCCACCGGCCCGGCCGATGGCGTTGGTCGTCAGCCGGCTGCCCGGGTAGGGGGCGATCAGGCACAGGCCGTCGATTTCGCCCGGATGGTCGGCGACCAGGTTGAGCGCCAGCAGGCCGCCGAGCGAGATGCCGCCGAGCCACACACGACGGTAGCGTCGGCGGGCCGGGCGAATGATCTGCTCGAGGATGGCGGGAATCGCCTCGCCGCTGGCCATCGCGTCGAGGCCGAGGTCGACGGCCAGCAGGTCGAGCGCCATTCCCTTCCGGGCGACGGCCGGGAAGAAGTGCTCGGCGTAGTGCTCGGGCGTCATGTAGGCGCCGGGGAGCAGGACGAGCAGCGTCTCGGCGCCGTCGGTCTGGGACAGGCTGCGCAGGGTCATATCCTCCGGCTACCCTGGGAAATTTCGGAGCGCGGCGTGCGGCCGACGAACACGGCGGCCAGCAGCAAGGCGAGTACCGCGCCCGGCCCGACGGTGGCGCCGACGGCATGCAGTACCGGCACGTTGGACAGGGCCAGCGTGCCGAAGCCGATGGCGGTGGTCAGGTTGGCGACGGCCATCGAGACCAGGGTCGTATCGTCGAGCCCCGCCGCGCCGCCGCTCTGGTCGAAAAACAGCACATAGTTGGAGCCGACGGCGACGATGAGCAGCATGCCGATCAGGTGCAGCAAGTGCAGTTGCTCGCCGGCCAGATGCAGGCCGGCAACGACCAGCAACACGGCAAGGAGAAGCGGCAGCAGGACGATGCCGAGGCGCCGGGCGGAGCGCAGGGTGATGGCGAGCAGGCCGACAATGGCGAAGAAGCCGGCCAGCGACAGCAGGGTCGCTTCGTCCAGGTAGTCGTTGTACAGCGTGTCGAATTCGTTCTTCATGTCGATGAACAGGGCGCCGGAACCGGCCAGGGCGGCGCGCACCGGCGCGATGGCGATATCGACGCCCTTGTCGCCGCCGGGCGGACGCAGCGGCAACAGCACGCTCCAGCCATTCGGGCGTTCGAGCAGCAGCGAATCGACGGCCAGCGCCAGCGCGGTGCCGTTCAGGGCAGCGCGATCGACCCTGCCCTGGCTGCGGGCCTCTTCGACATCGGCGACAAAACCGGCCAGCTTGTTGGCGGCAAGCGGCGAGTCGCCCAGTGCTGCCTGCAGGCGCGCTTGCAGCTCGGCGGTGCCGGGCAGGCTGGCGCGGCGGCTGGCCTGCATGGCCTGGCTGGGCAGGAAGCGGGCCGGACTGTCGTAGCCGCCAATGACGCCTTCGGCGATCAGGGCATCGAGCTTCTGCCCTGCCCGCTCGGCCGCCTGCAAGGCCGATTCGCGGTCGGCCGCGGTGATCACCGCCATGTAGCGGGCATCCGGGGCCGAGATGTCGGCGCGCAGGGCCTGGTCGATGGCGCCATCTTCG
>JAEUOE010000032.1 GCA_016790885.1 Dechloromonas sp.
GATGAGTTGCTGGCCGAACTGGAGCAGGAACTGGCCCTGCTCGCTGCCACCGAGGCCGAGCAGCTCGACACCACCCTGCTCATTCATCCGCTGGCGATGACCGACTTCCTGGACTATCACTTCTTCCTCGCCGAGACCGAGGCGCTGATCCGCAACAACGGTTACGACGGCCTCTTCCAGATCGCCGGCCTGCATCCGCAATACGAATTTGCCGGCAGCGACCCGGACGATGTCGCCAACTACACCAATCGTGCCCCCTACCCGATGCTGCACCTGCTGCGCGAAAGCAGCATCGACCGCGCGGTGGCCGCCTTTCCCGACGCCGCGGAGATTTTCGAGCGCAATATCGAAACGATGGAAAAGCTCGGCCACGCAGGCTGGAAAAAACTCTGGCTCGGCTGACGCACCCAGCGCAGCCCGCCGGCAGCCTGAAGACAAACCCGGCGGCGCCTGTGGGATAATCGCGCCCCATTCGCATCATAAGCAGTCGGCATGGCCAAGGATTTACCGATTCAATTCAAGGGCACGGCGCTCAAGATCATCCAGGCGCAGCTGCGCACCGCCGATGTGGCGCTCTTGCACGCCGCCCTGGCGGATCTGACCGGCAACAGCCCGGATTTCTTCGAAAACGACCTCGCAGTCCTCGATTTCAGCAACGCCGAGAGCCTGCCGGAGTCGGCCGACTGGCCGGCCATCCGTCAGCTGTTGCGGGCCTCCGGCCTGCATGCGGCGGCGACGCTGGGGCTGCCGGAAGGACTGGCTGCAGCGGCGGAACAGGCGGGATTGCCGACCATCAGCGCCAGCGCGCTGAGCCGGCCGGCGCGCGCCAAGGCAGCGGAGGCAGCGCCGCCCCCGCCCGCCGTTGCCGAACCCACCCCGCTGCCAGCCCAGGAAGCCGCACCGGCGCCAGTACCGGCGCCGGCCCCGCGCACCATCACCCTCGACAAGCCGCTGCGTTCCGGCCAGCGCTTCTACGCCAAGGGCTGCGACCTGATCGTCACTGCCATGGTCAGCGCCGGCGCCGAAGTGATCGCCGACGGCAACATCCACGTCTATGCCCCGTTGCGCGGCCGCGCCCTGGCCGGCGCCAGTGGCGACAAGAGCGCGCGCATCTTCACCACCAGCCTGGAGGCCGAACTGGTGTCCGTGGCCGGCCTGTATCGCACCTTTGAAGCGGGCGTCCCGGCCGACCTGGCCCGCCAGCCCGCCACCGTCAGCCTGAGCGGCGACGGCGAACCCCGCCTGACCGTCGCCCCGCTGGCGCTCAGGTAAAATTATCCCAATCCAATAACCCCCAGCGAGAACCCAACGTGACCCGTATCGTTACCGTGACTTCCGGCAAGGGCGGCGTCGGCAAGACGACCACCAGCGCCAGCTTTTCCACCGGCCTCGCCATGCGCGGCTTCAAGACCGCCGTGATCGACTTCGACGTCGGCCTGCGCAACCTCGACCTGATCATGGGCTGCGAACGCCGCGTGGTGTACGACCTGATCAACGTCGTGAACGGCGAAGCGACGCTGAACCAGGCGCTGATCAAGGACAAGCACTGCGACAACCTGTTCGTGCTGCCCGCCTCGCAAACGCGTGACAAGGATGCGCTGTCCGAGGAAGGCGTCGAGAAGGTGCTCAAGGATCTGACGCACATGGGCTTCGACTACATCATCTGCGATTCGCCGGCTGGTATCGAACACGGTGCCGTGATGGCGCTGACCTTCGCCGACGAGGCCATCGTCGTCACCAACCCGGAAGTGTCGTCGGTGCGCGACTCCGACCGCATCCTCGGCATCCTGCAGGCCAAGTCCCGCCGCGCGCTGGAAGGCCGCGAGCCGGTCAAGGAACACCTGCTCATCACCCGCTACAACCCGAACCGGGTCGAGGCCGGCGAGATGCTGTCGTACAAGGACATCCAGGAAATCCTGCGCGTCGAGATCCTCGGCGTCATTCCGGAATCCGAAGAGGTGCTGCAGGCCTCCAACCAGGGCGCTCCGGTCATTCACCAGAAGGAGACCGATGCGGCCGAAGCCTACCAGGATGTCATCGCCCGTTTCCTGGGCGAAGAGAAGCCCCTGCGCTTCGTCGACTACGTCAAGCCGGGCCTGCTCAAGCGCCTGTTCGGAGGCAAGTGAGATGTCGCTACTCTCCATGCTCTTCGGCAACAAGCCGAAAACCGCCGCGGTGGCCAAGGAGCGTCTGCAACTCATCATCGCCCACGAACGCGACGGCGCCTCCGCCGTCAATTTCCTGCCGCAGTTGCAGCGCGAACTGATCGAGGTCATTTCCAAGTACGTCAAGGTCAACCCGGACGACATCCGTGTCTCCCTGGAAAAGCAGGACCGCTACGAAGTGCTGGAAGTGAAGATCGAACTGCCCGAGAAGGGCTGAGGCAAAAGCGCTCCGGCGCCTTTACCGGCCGGTGCAAACCGGCATAGCATCGGGGCATTACCGTCAAGGAATGCCCCGATGTCCATTCAGCTCAAGCCCAGCGAAATCGTCGCCCGTCTCAACGAGCACGTGATCGGCCAGGAAAACGCCAAGAAGACGCTCGCCGTGGCCATCTACGGGCATTTCCGGCGCATGGCGTCGAGCGCGCCGGACAGCGTCGAACTGACCAAGAGCAATATCCTGCTCATCGGCCCGACCGGCACCGGCAAGACCCTGCTCTGCGAAACCCTGGCCCGCATCCTCGACCTGCCCTTCGTCACCGCCGATGCCACCTCGCTGGCCCAGACGCAGTTCGTCGGCGACGAGATCGAGGCCATCCTGCACCGCCTGCTCGACCGCGCCGGCGGCGACCTGGCCAGGGCGCAGCGCGGCATCGTCTTCGTCGACGAGGTGGACAAACTCAAGGCGGTAGACGGCCAGAGCCGCGCCACCTCGGGCGAAAGCGTCCAGCACGCCCTGCTCAAGATCATGGAAGGGGCGCCGGTCAAGCTCAAGGACGGGCGGCACATCGACACCACGCACATCCTGTTCATCTGCGGCGGCGCCTTCGTCGGGCTCGACCACATCCTGACCAAAACGCACACCTTCGGCTTCATCGCCACGCAGAGCGGCGACGACCAGAAGATTCTCGAACGCCTGAACGCCCGCATCAAGCCGACCGATTTGCTCGAATTCGGCCTGATCCCCGAATTCGCCGGCCGCCTGCCCATCGTCACCCGCCTGCACGATCTCACCCAGGACATGCTGGTGCGCATCCTGTGCGAACCGAAGAATGCCATCTACAAGCAATTCCAGGCCATGCTGGCGGCCGATGGCGTGAGCCTGGAGGTGGCGGCGCCGGTGTTCGCGCAGATCGCCGAACTGGCCATCGAATACAAGGCCGGGGCACGCAGCCTGCGCGGCATTTTCGAGGAAATGATGGTCGATGTGATGTACGCCGTGCCGGATCATCCGGCCATCAAGCGGGTGGAAATCCGCTCGCTGTTCGAACCGCCTCGCCTATCGGGCTGAGGCGCCGGCATCGGCCAAAAGAACGATGGCCGCACGCAGCGGCCATGCGTCAGACTGCGGCGAGCCGCCTAGAAGAACTCGGCCTCGGCACACACCTGCTCCTTGAACACGCCCGAGGCCAGCAGGTCGTGATAGGAATAGACGCGATTGCGGCCATCCTGCTTGGCCTGGTAGAGGCTGCGGTCGGCACGGCTGAGCACTTCCACCGGCAGGATGTCCTGCATGGCCTGGCAGTAGCCGATGCTGATGGTCAGGTGTTCGATCTGCGGGAAGATATGTGCCTCGATGGCCAGGCGAACGCGCTCGAAGACGTTGTGGGCGATCTTGGCGTTGTCGGCGGCGATGATGGCGACGAATTCCTCGCCGCCATAGCGGTAGAGCAGGTCGGAGCCACGGAAGGTGTGGCTCATCAGGCGGGAGACCAGGAGCAGGATCTCGTCGCCGACCATGTGGCCGAAACGGTCGTTGATGCTCTTGAAATGGTCGATGTCGATGACCGCCAGCCAGTAGTTCTCACCCGGCACACTGCGCCGCCCGTCGCTCTGTTCGACAAAGTGATCGGGCCGGCCGAGGACGCGCCAGATACGGTCGAAACTGCTCTCCAGCGCCTGGCGATTGAACAGGCCGGTCAGCCGGTCGCGCAGGCTGATGTCGAGCAGGGCGTAATAGTTGGAAAACACCTCGAGCACGCCGCGGATGGTCGCATCTTCCGCAGCCTGCACTTCACGGTCGCGCTGGAACACGAAATAACCGCAGACATCGTTGCCCCCCAGCAGCGGGTAGCCGACCAGCAGATCCTTGCCGATCTTGCGCGTGCAGGGCTTGCCGAGCAGCCGGATGTTGTCGGTAAGGGCCAGCACTTCCTGCGGCAGGTCGCTCAGGCGCGACACCTCTTCCACGCGCTCGACCATGCGTGCCACGCCATCGGCCTCGATGACCTTGGAGCGGTGGTAGTTGAGCACGCGCACCATGTTCTGCTGGTCGTCGGTGCGATAAAGCGAGGTATCGAGCACGCCGAGCAACGGCCCCAGCGTACGCAGCAGGCTCTGTTCCAGCACCTCGGTATCGCGAATCGAGGTCATTTTTCCCAGCTTGCCCAACAGACCGGGCAAGCGGCTACTTCCGTTGTCACTCATCACGCATTCTCCAGTGCTCGCTCATTACTTTAGTCATAGTTTTTCGCGCAATAATACTGCAGAACGCATTACGAATTAGTAATTTCTACAACAAATACATAATTGGCAGGACAAAAAAAGGGAGCCCGAAGGCTCCCCAAAGGAAAGAGACGACGGTGCTGTTCTCCGAAGTCTCACCCGCAGAGTGGGTTAATGCGCGTGGGCGCCGGAAGCACCCAAGCCGGTCTGGGCACGGATGTACTGCTCTTCGTAGGCTTCGGCTTCCTTGGCGGCACGGGCGCTCTTGTCGGTGACGGAGAGCAACCAGGTGACGAAGAAGGCGAGCGTCATGGAAACGATGGCCGGATGATCGTACGGGAAGATGGCGGTCTTGTTGCCGAGGATCTTGACCCACACGGTCGGCGACAGGACAACCAGGCCGACCGACGACACCAGGCCGGCAATGCCGCCCCACAGCGCGCCACGGGTGGTCAGCCCCTTCCAGTACATCGACAGGATGAGGACCGGGAAGTTGACCGACGAGGCAACGCCGAAGGCCAGGGCGACGAGGAACAGCACGTTCTGATCCTTGAAGGCGATGCCGAGCACGATGGCGGTGAGACCCAGGCCAACGGAAGCAAAGCGAGTGACCTTCATTTCCTGGGCGCTGCTGGCCGTGCCCTTCTTGATCACGCGGGCATACAAGTCATGCGAGATCGCCGAGGCGCCGGCCAGGGCCAGGCCGGACACAACGGCCAGGATGGTGGCGAAGGCAACAGCCGACAGGAAGCCGAGGAAGACGTCGCCGCCGACGGCCTTGGCCAGGTGCATGACCGGCATGTTGTTGCCGCCGATCAGCTTGCCACCGACCTCGCCGCCTTCGAAGAAGGAGGCGTTGGTACCGACGATGGTGATCGCCCCGGCACCCAGAATGATGGTGACGAGGAAGAACAGGCCGATGAAGCCGGTGGCGTAGAACACCGACTTGCGGGCTTCCTTGGCGTTCGGCACGGTGAAGAAGCGCATCATGATGTGCGGCAGGCCGGCGGTACCGAAGAGCAGGCCGAGCGACAGCGAGAAGGCGGAGACCGGATCAGCCATCAGCGAACCGGGTGCCATCATCTTTTCGCCCAGCTTGTGCGACTCGATGGCCTTCGAGAACAGGCTGTCGAGCGACCAGCCGAATTGCGACAAGGTCAGCAGCATTAGCGTGATACCGCCGCCAAGCAGCAGGCAGGCCTTGATGATCTGCACCCAGGTCGTCGCCGTCATGCCGCCGAAGGTGACGTACACCATCATGAGCAGGCCAACCACCACCACGGCATAGTTGTATTCCAGGCCGAACAGCAGCTGGATCAACTGGCCGGCACCGACCATCTGGACGATGAGGTAGAAGCAGACGACGGTCAGCGAACCAATGGCAGCGAAGGTGCGGATACGGTTCTGGTCCAGGCGGTAGGAAGCGATGTCGGCAAAGGTGAACTTGCCGAGATTGCGCAGGCGTTCCGCCATCATGAACAGGATGATCGGCCAGCCAACGAAGAAGCAGACGGCATAGACAAAGCCGTCGTAGCCCTTGAAATAGACCATCGAGGTAATACCGAGCAGGGTCGCTGCCGACATGTAGTCACCCGCGATGGCCAGGCCGTTCTGGAAGCCGGTGATACCGCCGCCAGCCGTGTAGAAGTCGGCCGTCGTCTTGGTCTTGCCCGCCGCCCACTTGGTGATGCCCAGGGTGGCAATGACGAAAATCATGAACATGGCGATGGCGCTGACGTTGATCGGTTGCTTCTCGACACCTTCGATGGCGCCAGGACCGGCAAAAACAGCGAATGAAATGGCCAGCAGGCTGCCGGCGACCAGTGCGGAAATGGAACGCTTCATTTGCGCGCCTCCTTCAGGACTTCTTCGGTGATGCTGTCAAATTCGCCATTGGCACGGCTGACGTAAACACCGGTCAGCAACCAGCCACCGATGATGATCAGCGCTGCAATGGGCCAGCCGGTGGTGATCACGCCACCTTCAGCCAGCTTGGCCGCGAACAACTGCGGCTGCGTGGAAACGAGGAACATGAAGGTGTAGTAGGGCACCAGCACGACGAGGGAAAGAATGACCGCAAAGCGCGTGCGCTTGCCGACCAGCTCGGCGAATTTCGGATGATTCCGAATCTTCGCCTGGATGTTATTTTCTTGTGACATGAAACCTCCTGGAAACTCCGATTAACGTGATGCTGCGCTGCTCTCAGGTTTGCTTTTTTTGTGTTGCGCCCGGCCTGAGCCATGCCCGGCCGGGCGTCAGGTCTTACATGTTTGGATAGTTCGGCCCACCGCCGCCTTCCGGCACCGTCCAGTTGATGTTCTGGGTCGGGTCCTTGATGTCGCAGGTCTTGCAATGCAGGCAGTTCTGGCCGTTGATCTGCAGCCGTGGCTTCCCCTCATCCTCGCCGAGGATTTCGTACACGCCAGCCGGGCAGTAACGCGTTTCCGGCGCACCATACTTGGCGTAATTGACCGCGATGGCCACCGATTCGTCCTTCAGGCGCAGGTGCGTCTGCTGGTTTTCCTCATGGTTGGTCGCCGACAGGAACACCGAGGACAGGCGGTCGAAGCTGATCTTGCCGTCCGGCTTCGGGTAGTCGATCTTCGGATAGCTGTTCTTGTCGCCCAGCTGGCTGTGGTCGTCGTGGTGACGCATGGTCCACGGCGCCTTGCCGCCGAACAGGAAGGTATCGATGGCACCGTAGGCCAGGCCACCGAGCAGGCCCCACTTGAAGGCCGGGCGGATGTTGCGGACCTTGTACAGCTCGGTCCACAGCCAGCTCTGCTTGATCTGCTCGCCGTACTCCGTGACCTCGGCCCCGGCGTTGTCCTTGAACAGGTGCTCGAACACGGCCTTGGCAGCGACGATGCCGGACTCCATGGCCATGTGCGTGCCCTTGATCTTCGGCACATTGAGGAAACCGGCTGTATCGCCAACCAGCAGGCCGCCCGGGAAATGCAGCTTGGGCACCGACTGGTAGCCGCCTTCCGACAGCGCGCGGGCGCCGTAGGAAATGCGCCGGCCGCCTTCGAAGAAGCCACGGATGGCCGGGTGCGTCTTGTAGCGCTGGAATTCCTCGTAGGGCGACAGCCACGGGTTCTTGTAGTCGAGACCGACGACGTAGCCCACCGCCACCAGGTTGTTCTCCAGGTGGTAGAGGAAGGAGCCGCCGTAGGTCGCCGAATCGACCGGCCAGCCCACGGTATGCACGATCAGGCCGGGCTGGTGCTTGGCCGGGTCGATTTCCCACAGCTCCTTGATGCCGATGCCGTAGGTCTGCGGATCGATACCGTCGCGCAGGTTGAATTGGCCGAACAGTTCCTTGGTCAGCGAACCGCGGCAACCTTCGGCGAAGATGGTCTGGCGGGCATGCAGTTCCATGCCCGGCTGGAAGTTGTGGCCGGGCTGGCCATCCTTGCCGATACCCAGGTCGCCGGTGGCGACGCCCTTGACCGAACCGTCCTCGTGGTAGAGCACCTCGGCCGCGGCAAAGCCCGGATAGATCTCGACGCCCAGTGCCTCGGCCTGCTCACCCAGCCAGCGGCACAGGTTGCCCAGGCTGATGATGTAGTTGCCGTGGTTGGACATCTGCGGCGGCGTCGGCAGCTTGAACGAACCGCCTTCGGTCAGGAACAGGAAGCGATCCTCGCCGGCCGGCGTGTTCAGGGGGGCGCCGCGCTCCTGCCAGTCCGGGAACAGTTCGGCCAGGGCGTGCGTTTCGAGCACGGCGCCGGACAGGATATGGGCGCCGATTTCCGAGCCCTTTTCCAGCAGGCAGACCGACAATTCCTTGCCCGCCTGCTCGGCCAGCTGCTTGATGCGGATCGCCGCCGACAGCCCCGAGGGGCCGCCGCCGACGATCACAACATCGTATTCCATCGCATCGCGATCGGTACGCATGGTCATTCTCAGAACAGGGTTTCGGCCAGGCCGAGGGTCGAGGCCGCACCACCGGTAACTTCGGCGGCATAGGCAGCGGCGAAGGGCAGCTGGTGGGTGGCGAAGTACTCGGCGGTGGCCAGCTTGGCCTTGTAGAAGTCGTCGCTGCTGCCTTCGGCCAGATGCTTGGCGGCGATGGCTGCGGACTTGGCCATCAGCCAGCCGCCGACGACGATGCCGGTCTGCTTCAGGAAGGGCACGGAACCGGCGTGCACGGCGGCCGGGGCGCTTTCGTAGTTGGCCAGGATCCAATCCACGGCCTTCTGCTGGGCGGCGATGCCGGCCTTCAGGTTGGCGGCGATATTGGCCAGCTGCGGGTTGGCGCCGATGGCTTCAGCATCGGC
>JAEUOE010000044.1 GCA_016790885.1 Dechloromonas sp.
CCGAAGACCATGACCTATCCGGTCACCGTGCAGGCCGCCTACGACGCCAACAACCTCTATGTCCGCCTGACCTTCAAGGCTCCGGCCGGTGGTGCCGACCATTCCGACAAGGATAATGAAGTCAAGGCAACGGTCATGTTCCCGAACGACAAGGTGCCGCTGGCTGATCAGGCCGGTTGCTGGTCGGCTTGCCACGAGGACTCGAAGGGCATGCCGAAGGGCAAGGAAAAGACCAAGTACGTCAGCGCCGGTGCCATGGACCTGATGCAGTGGAAGAGCAGCGGCAAGTCGGCTGACGGTTTCGTTGCCGACAAGCGCAGCATGGAAGGTGGCAAGGCGGGTGCCACGGCTGAAGGCGCCAAGGCTGGCGACACCTACACCGTGACCTTTACCCGCAAGCTGGCCGGCAACGCCGTGCTGGCCGCCGGCAAGGCCGTGCCGTTCGGCATCGCCATCCACGCTGACAACGCCGCCGGACGTTTCCACCACGTTTCCTTCGGTCATACCATTGGCCTGGGTGCCGATGGTGACGTGAAGGCTGCCAAGCAGTAAAGCACGCATGCCATCCGGCGTTCTGAAGTACCCCGGATGGCGCTTGCATCGGAGAGCGCCGCTGTTGCTGGCGCTCTTTTCTTTTGGTGCACTGGCTGAACAACTGGTGGATGTCCGTATCGAGGGCTACCAGTACCAGCCAGCCGAAGTGACGATCAGGGCGGGGGATAGTGTCCGGTGGACCAACCACGAGAAGCGGACCAGTCATTCCGTACTCTTTCCGCGCGACGGGGGCCTTGAATCCGAACGGCTGTTTCCCCAGGAAAGCTGGCAGAGGCGCTTCGAAAAGCCCGGTCGTTACGACTATCATTGCGGTCCGCATCCAGAAATGAAAGGGGTTGTCGTTGTCGGCGAATAACTGGCTTATCGGGTTGTCCTTGTTGTCGGGTGCCGTGTTTGCGGCAGAGCCTGATGCGCAGCGGCAAAAGGAACTGGTGCATCTGGTCCGTCAGGATTGCGGCTCCTGCCATGGCATGACCCTGAAGGGCGGCCTGGGCCCGGCGCTCCTGCCGGAAAATCTGCGCGACAAGCCAGCCGAAGGATTGGCGGCAACCATTTACTACGGCCGGCCGGGCACGCCGATGCCGCCGTGGAGTCAATTCATGTCCGAAGCCGAGGCGGCGTGGATTGTCGACAAATTGATGACCCATTTCCCCGAGTGAGAATGCCATGCGCCTGCTGCTGAGTCTGTTCCTTGCCCTGTTGCTCAATGCCTGTGCCACCCCGCAACTACGCGGTACGGGTGACCTTGGTCTGATCATCGAGCGATCGACTGGTCACGTTACCCTGGTCAATACGACGAGCCGTCAGCCCTATGCGCGGATCAGCGGCCTGGGCGACCTGTCGCACGCCTCCGCCGTCTATTCGCGTGATGGCCGCTATGCCTACATTTTCGGCCGCGATGGCGGGCTGACCAAGATCGACTTGCTGGAAGCCAGGATCGTCAAGCGCATCATCCAGTCCGGTAACGCCATCGGTGGCTCGATCTCGCAGGATGGCCGCATCGTTGTCGCCCAGAACTACACGCCGGGCGGCATCAAGGCCTTTGATGCCGATACGCTGGAGCTGCTTTCCGAGGTGCCGGCTGAATTTGCGCCGGGTCAGTTCTCCAAGGTGGTGGGCCTGGCCGATACCGCCGGCAACAAGTTCGCCTATGCGCTGTTCGAGGGGGGCGAGATTCGCGTCACCGATTTCAGCAATCCGAAGCAGCCGAAAACGCAGCGTTTCCCGGCTGGCAAGCAGCCCTACGACGGCCTGGTAACACCGGATGGCCGCCATTTCCTGACCGGTCTGTTCGGCGAGGATGGCGTGGCCATGCTCGATCTGTGGCAGCCGGAAAAGGGCGCGCGCAAGATTCTCGAAAACTACGGTCGTGGCCAGGAAAAGCTGCCGGTGTTCAAGATGCCGCACCTGCGCGGCTGGTCGGTCGCCCAGGGGAAGGCTTATTTGCCGGCGATTGGCCGCCATGAAGTCCTGATCGTCGATGTCGCTACCTGGAAGGAAGTTGGCCGCATTCCGGTGCGCGGGCAGCCGGTTTTTGTCATGGCGCGCCCGGATGGCCGCCAGATATGGGTAAATTTTGCCTTCCCGGACAATGGCAAGGTCGATGTCATCGACACGCTGGCCGGCCAGGTCGTACACCGCATGGAGCCGGGCAAGGGCATCCTGCATATGGAATTTGCGCCACGCGGCGAGAATGTCTGGCTGTCGGCCCGCGATGACAACAAGGTGGTCATCTATAGTACCGAAACCTTCGCCAAGGTCGGCGAGATTCCGGCTGACAGCCCGTCGGGGATCTTCTTTACCACGCGGGCGGCCCGAACCGGCTTCTGAATGATGGACGACACGCTCGACTTCCACCTGCTGAACGATTTCCAGCGCGATTTTCCGCTCTGTCCGGCCCCTTTTGCCGAACTGGCCTCGCGCCTCGGTGTGGCTGAAAAGGTCGTCCTCGGGCGGCTGGAGAACCTGCGCCGCGACGGCAAGATTTCGCGGGTTGGTGCCGTTTTCGCACCGAAGCGCATCGGAGCATCGACCCTTGCCGCCATGGCCGTGCCGCCGGAGAAGCTGGATGCGGTGGCTGCTGCCGTCAATCGCTTCCCCGAGGTCAATCACAACTACGAGCGTGAGCACCGCTATAACCTGTGGTTTGTTGTCACGGCGGCCAGCGAGGGCCGCCTGCAGGCGACGCTGGGGGCAATCGAACAGGCTGCCGGCTATCCCTTGATACCGCTGCCTCTACTCGAAGAGTTCCATATCGATCTTGGCTTCTCGCTGAATGGTGGGCCGAAGAAGAACGTTGTGGCGGCCACTCCGGTAGCGCCAGCCCAACCGATCGGCGAGATCGAGCGGCGCCTGATCTCGGTTCTGCAGGAAGGTTTGCCGATGTTCATCCGGCCTTTCCAGCTGATTGCCGGCCGGGTTGGCACTTCCGAGGCGGAGGTACTGGGCCGGATTCAGCGCTGGCTGGAGGACGGTGCGATCAAACGCTTCGGTGTGGTCGTCCGCCACCATGAACTCGGCTTTCGGGCAAATGCCATGCTGGTCCATGACATTCCCGACGAGCGGGTCAGTGAGATTGGCCGTGCCCTGGCCGAAGAGCAGGCCGTCACGCTGTGCTACCGCCGGCCGCGCTGCCTGCCGGAGTGGCCGTACAACCTGTTCTGCATGATCCATGGCCGTGAACGGGGCGAGGTCGAGGCAACGATTGCTGAGTTGCGTCAGCGGCACGGACTTGAAAATTGCGCCCACGAGACCCTGTTTTCACTGACCCGTTTCAAGCAGAACGGAGCGCGCTATGCCTGAGTTATCCGACATCGACCGCCAGATTCTGGCCACCCTGCAGGGCGATTTTCCCATCTGCGAGCGACCTTACGCCGAAGCGGCCGCGCAGCTCGGCATCGGCGAGGCTGAACTGCTGGCGCGCCTGGAATCCTTGCTGGCCGACAAGGTGCTGACCCGTTTCGGCCCGATGTTCCAGATCGAGGAAATGGGCGGTGCCTTCGTTCTGGCGGCCCTTGCCGTGCCGGAGGCGCGCTACGAGGAAGTGACGTCGCTGGTCAACGCGCTGCCGCAGGTGGCGCATAACTATCGCCGCGAGCACCAGCTGAACATGTGGTTCGTGCTGGCGACCGAAAGCAAGGCGGGAATTGCCGAGGCCATCGCCCAAATCGAACACGACACCGGCCTGCCGGTCTATGCCTTCCCCAAGGAGCGTGAATTCTTCGTCGAAATGAAACTGGAGGCCAGGCTGTGATCGACACCATCGACCGTGCCCTGATCGTTGCCACGCAAGGCGGCCTGCCGCTCGTGCCGCAGCCTTATCACGCCATCGCCGAGCAACTCGGCATCGCTGCCGACGACGTCATGCGTCGCCTGCGTGCCATGCTCGACGCCGGGATCATCCGCCGTATTGGCGCCGTGCCCAATCACTACGCCATCGGCTGGACGGCCAATGGCATGACCGTCTGGAACGTTGATGACGCTCAGGTCGACACCCTGGGGGCACAGGTTGGCGCACTCGATTTCGTCACTCACTGCTATCGCCGCCCGCGCGCGCTGCCGGCCTGGCCCTACAACCTGTTCGCCATGGTCCATGGTGCCTCCCGCGACGAGTGTTCGGCCAAGGTTGCGCAAATTCGCGCCTTGCTCGGTGCTGCCTGCCGGGGGGACGACATCCTGTATTCGACGAAAATCCTCAAGAAATCGGGCTTGCGCATCGCACGTTGAGCTATCTGCCCGGCCTCGATAGATGATCCGGCAAGGTGCAGGATCGATAAATTATTGCCTGAATTGAGGAATTTGTTTGCTATCTGTCCGGATAGTGCGTATTGTGCACCGCAGCGAATTTCAAGTAGTGTAGTTGTATTGCTGGTCTAGTTCCCGTAGTTCTGCGGCGCCATTCCCCCATTCTTACCTCGCCGTCTTGATCTCGCCCCATCCCCCGGGGCTATGCCCCGACAACTTTCGGAGATTCAAGATATGGCAGCAGGTACCGTCAAGTGGTTTAACGATTCTAAAGGCTTTGGTTTCATCACCCCGGATGGCGGTGGCGAAGACCTTTTTGCCCATTTCTCGGCCATTCAGTCCGCCGGCTTCAAAACCCTGGCTGAAGGCCAGCGCGTCAATTTCGACGTGACCAACGGCCCCAAGGGCAAACAGGCCAGCAACATCCAGATTGCCTGATAAGTGAAACGGACCGTTTCAGGTCCGTCTGTTTTACGTGACCTGATGGACTTCAGGTCACTTTATCCCCTGAATGGAGGCCACGATGGCCAAAGAAGAATTGCTCGAGATGCAGGGCGTCGTTTCCGACGTCATGCCGGACTCACGCTTTCTCGTTACCCTGGAAAATGGTCACACGCTGGTTGCCTATACTGCAGGCAAGATGCGCAAGCACCACATCCGCATTCTTGCCGGCGACAAGGTGACGCTTGAACTGTCACCCTACGACTTGAGCAAGGGGCGTATCACCTTCCGGCACATTGAGGGGCGTACCCCAACCGCACCAAGGGTCAGGCGTTTCTGATCCAGGCAAGTATCTGAATATTGAATGAATATAGAACAAAAAAGAGCGCACGCTCAAAAGCTCTGCAAAGACTTGAGTATCACAGTTGTACCGTATGGCAACGCCTGGTGGTTGCTCGGCGACGGAATCAATCAGGTCGTCGGCGAACTGGCAGGGTTGTCCCCAGCCAGCCTGGGTCGCTTCCAGATCACGCGGCGTTGATCAGTTGGGCAGTTGGTTCGCGGAAAGCATTTCGCAACACTGCCCCGATGACTTCCCCGCCCGCTGGCGGTTCAAGAAACAGGGTGGATGACCCGCCCTTCCCCAATCAGGCGACCAGGCCATTGGCTCCGCGCCGTGGTCAAGCAAAAAAAAGCCCGGCAGATCGCCGGGCTTTTGCATTCCGGATGGCCTAGCACAAGGCTCAGGCGGTTTCGGCGATCCGCCGGGTAATGTGGGCCAGGGCTTCTTCAACCTGATCGATCAGGATCAGACACAGATCGCCCGGCTGCAGGCGCTCCAGTGCCAGGTCGATGGCCTTGAACTCGCCGGTGATCTCGTCGATGCGCTTGGTGCGTTTGGCATGCTTCAGGCCTTCACGCAGCAGGGCGACAACCTCGCCATCCTCACGACCGCGCTGGCAGGCATCCTGGTAAAGAATCGCGTCGTCAAAGGCCTGGCCGAGAATTTCCGTCTGCTGGCGGATGTCGTCGTCGCGCCGGTCACCGGCACCGCTGATCACCACCGAGCGGCGAATGGATTTCATGCCGTCGACCGCCTGCACCAGTGCCTGCATGGCATCCGGGTTGTGGCCGTAGTCGGCGATCAGCGTCGCACCCTTGTAGTCGAAGACGTTGAAACGGCCAGGGGCGGTACTGGCATCGCTGACGAATCCGGCCAGTGCCCTTTCGATCACCGCCCAGTCGAGTCCCAGGGCCCAGCCGGTGGCCGTAGCCGCCATGACGTTCTCGACCTGGAAACCGATGCTGCCGTTGCGCGTCAGCGGGATTCCGGCGTAGGCGATGCGATAGCTCTTGCGACCTTCCTGGCAGACGATGCCTTCTTCGTTGGCGTAGACGACGCGCTTGCCCTGGGCCTTGTGGGTGGCGAGTACCGGGTTGGCCTTGTCCCGGGCGAAATAGATGATGCTGCCCGGGCAGTGCGCCGCCATGCGGGCAACCTGCGGGTCCGCCGCGTTGAGTACCGCCGTGCCGTCCGGCGCGACGTTCTCGACGATGACGCGCTTGACAACCGCCAGTTCGTCGACGGTGGTGATGTAGTTGAGCCCCAGGTGGTCGCCGATGCCGATGTTGGTCACCACGGCGACATCGCACATGTCGAAACCAAGCCCCTCGCGGAGCACGCCGCCACGGGCGGTTTCGAACACGGCGGCATCGACGTCCGGGTGCATCAGTACGTTGCGGGCGCTGCGCGGGCCGGAGCAGTCGCCATCGTCGATCTGCCGGCCCTGGATGTAGACGCCATCGGTGCTGGTCATGCCGACGCGCTGGCCGTTGGCTTCGAAGATGCGGCCGATCAGGCGGCTGGTTGTCGTCTTGCCGTTGGTGCCGGCAATGGCGACGACCGGGATGCGGCCATTGCTGCCGTCCCTGTACATCATGTCAACAATGGCCTTGCCCACATCGCGGCCCTTGCCGAAGGAAGGGTCGAGGTGCATGCGCAGGCCGGGGGCGGCATTGACCTCAACGATGCCGCCGCCCTGGTCTTCGAGCGGCTTGAGGATGGTGTCGCACACCACGTCGATACCGGCGATGTCGAGGCCGACGGTTTGTGCGGCAGCCACCGCCGCGGCGGCGAGGTCGGGATGCACGTCGTCGGTGACGTCGGTGGCGGTGCCGCCGGTCGACAGGTTGGCGTTGTTGCGCAGGATGACGCGGACGCCGCGCGGCGGCACGCTGTCGGCCGTGTAACCCTGTTCGGCCAGGCGGGCGAGGGCGATCTCGTCGAAGCGGATCTTGGTCAGCGACGTGGCGTGGCCATCGGAGCGGCGCGGGTCGCTATTGACGATGTCGACCAGTTCGCGGACGGTATGTGTGCCGTCGCCGATGACCAGCGGCGGGTCGCGCCGGGCAGCGGCGATCAGCTTGTTGCCGATGACCAAAAGGCGCCAGTCGTGGCCGGGCAGGTATTTCTCGACCATGATGTCGTCGCGGAATTCGATGGCAACGCGGTAAGCCTTGCGCACCTGCTCCTCGCTCGTCAGATTGACCGAGATGCCCTTGCCCTGGTTGCCATCCTGCGGCTTGACGACGACCGGCAGGCCCACTTCCTGGGCCGCTACCCACGCGTCGTCCTCGTCCTCCACCGGGCGGCCGTAGGGCACGGCGACGCCGGACGCGTGCAGCAGCTTCTTGGTCAGTTCCTTGTCCTGGGCGATGGCTTCGGCAATGGCACTGGTGAAACTGGTTTCGGCGGCCTGGATGCGCTTCTGCTTGCTGCCCCAGCCGAACTGGACGAGGCTGCCCTGCGTCAGGCGGCGGAAGGGAATGCCGCGGGCGGCGGCGGCCGAGACGATGGCGCCGGTCGAGGGGCCGAGGCGGATGTCCTCGTCCAGATCGCGCAGTTCCTTCAACGTGCCGTCAAGATCGAAGGGTGTGTCGTCGAGTGCGGCCAGGCAGAGCTTTTCGGCATGTTCGAAGGCCAGGCGGCCGACATCTTCCTCGGAGTATTCGACGACCACCTGATAGACGCCGGCATCCACCGTTTGCGTGGTGCGGCTGAAGGTGACCGGGCAGCCGGCCTGGGCTTGCAGGCCCAGGGCGCAGAATTCCAGCGCGTGCGCGACGGAAACCGTGTCGAGGTGGTCGGAGGGAATCAGGTCGCCGAGTTCCGGGAAGCGTTCGCGCAGGCGGGCTTCGAAGCCGGGCAGGTCGGCGATGGCGGTTTCGGCCCCGTCGCAGCGGACGATGGCCTGGATGGCGGTGTGGCGGCTCCACAGGTTGGGGCCGCGCAGGGCGCGAATGCGGGAAACGTCCATGACGCGATGTTCCTTGTTATTTCTGCAGGGCCGCACGCAGCGGCTTCTTGGCCTGAATGGGGAGCAGGGCTTCCGGTTCCGGCAGGTCAAGGCCGAAGGTCTTGACGCCGGTGGAAATGACTTCCTGGGTCAGCCCCAGTGCCCAGCCGGCGGCGACGGCAGCCAGCACGTTGGCGATGTCTTCTGGCTTCTTGGCCTTGCCGATCAGCGGCACGTCACCGAGGCGGCAGATGCGGATTTCGTCAGCCCCGGTGCGCAGGATGATGCGCCCGTCGGCCACCGTGACGCCCCGCTTGCCGGCGGCGAAATGCTCGGCCAGCTTGAGGCAGGACGGGTCGGCGGTGAAGAAGATGACCTCGCCGTCGCACAGTTCGGCAAAATCGGCGACCAGCGGATCGGCGGCATTGAGCACGGCATGGCCGGAGGGCAGCACGACATCGACCTGGGTACGGTAGATCGAGCGCGGGGTGGTGTAGTACTCACCGCCGGTCGGCTGGACATCCCAGCGCGACAGGTCTTCGTCGTCCGACGCGATATTGGTGATGACGCCAACCGAGCAGCGATCGTAGGCCAGGCCCTGGCCGAGGATGACCTCGGCGCCGTTCTCGATGACCGCAGCCTCGACGGCGCGGTTGAGCAGCAGGCGGCGGCCGGCCGACCAGTTGGCGGCATCGGTCTTCTGTACCTGGCGGCGGTTCTGGAACAGCCCGTCGCTGCAGGCCAGGCCGGTATAGGCGCCGGAGAGATAAAGCAGGTGGGCGATCAGCCTGGCAACGGCAGTCTTGCCGTGCGTACCGGTTACGCCGACCAGCGGGATGCGGCCGCTCTGGTTGGTGGCAAACAGGTTGTCGACAATGGCCTGGCCGACCGGGCGCGGTTTGCCGACGCCGGGCTTGATGTGCATGAGCAGGCTGGGGCCGGCATTGACCTCGACGATGGCGCCGCCCTGGGCGAGCAGCGGCTTGGCGATGTCCTGGCAGACGAGATCGATGCCGGCAATGTCGAGGCCGACGACGCGGGCGGCCAGCGAGGCGATGGCGGCGGTGTCGGGATGCACTTCGTCGGTGCAGTCGAAGGCGTGGTTGGCGTTGCGCTGGATCAGCACTTCGCGGCCGGCGGCCGGCACGCTGTCCGGCGTCAGCTTCTGACGGTCCAGTTCCATCTGCGCCGCCGTATCGATGCGGATGATGGACAGCGGATGCAGTTCGGTATTGCCGCGGCGCGGGTCGGTATTGACCTGGGATTCGATCAGTTCGAGCACGGTCGATTTTCCGTCGCCGGTGACGGTGATCAGGTCGCTGCGGTTGGCGGCGATCAGCTTGCCGCCGATGACCAGCAGGCGGTGCTCGATGCCCTGGATGGAGCGCTCGACCAGCACGCTGGAGCCTTCCTCGACAGCGATGGCGTAGGCCTTGCGCACGTCGTCCGGCGTGGTCAGGTCGATGAAGACGCCACGGCCATGATTGCCGTCGGTCGGCTTGACGACCACCGGAAAGCCGATGTCCTCGGCCGCTTCGACGGCATCCTCGGCACTCTCGACTTCCCGGCCTTCCGGCACCGGCACGCCGACCGAGGAAATCAGTTCCTTGGTCAGGTCCTTGTCGCGCGAGATGGTCTCGGCGATGGCGCTGGTACTGTCGGTTTCGGCCGTCCAGATGCGGCGCATGGCGGCACCGTAGCCGAGCTGGACGAGGTTGCCGTCGTCGAGCAGGCGGATATGCGGAATCTTGCGCGCTTCGGCAGCATTGACGATGGCCGCGGTCGACGGGCCGAGATACTTGCGGTCGACCTTGCGGCGCAAGGGCTTGATCGCCTCGGTGACGTCGAAAGGCTCATCCTTGATGGCGGCCAGCAACAACTCGCGGCCGAGTTCGAGCGCCAGGCGGGTGCATTCCTCGTGAAAGTTGCTGACCACCAGCTTGTATACGCCACGCGTCGTCGTTTCGCGGGTGCGCCCGAAGCCGTCAGGCAGGCCGGCCAGCGTCATCAGTTCGAGGACGACATGTTCCAGGATGTGGCCGGTCCACGTCCCTTCCTTGAGGCGCTGCAGGAAGCCGCCGCGCACGTCGTAGTTGCAGCGGTGTTCGATCAGGCCGGGGAGCCAGGCTTCCAGGCGTTCATAGAGGCCGGGAATCTTGTCGGAGGGGTAGTCTTCCAACTCTCCGATATCGATCCAGGTTTCGATACACGGCGGGTAGGTCCAGATGCTGGGCCCCTTCAGGGAGATGGAGTCCCGGAAAACGATGTCTTTATTCTTCATGCTCTGAGCTTTGGCTTTGCAGGCCGGCGGTGATCAAGGGTTGATTTCAGCATTATTAACGCTTTCG
>JAEUOE010000067.1 GCA_016790885.1 Dechloromonas sp.
GCCGGGATCATGATGATTTCGATGGGCATCCGCCAGTCGCAGGGCCTGTTTGTCGCGCCGCTCAACGACACGACAGGATTGGGCATCGCCACCATCAGCTTTGCGCTGGCCATTGGCCAGTTCACCTGGGGGGCCATCCAGCCCCTGGCCGGCGCGGTTGCCGACCGTCATGGGCCGCGCATCGTGCTCATCGCCGGCATCCTGTTGCTGGCCGTTGGTTGTGCCTTGACGCCTTACATGGGCACCGGCTTCGGTCTGGCGGTTTCGCTCGGCCTGTTCTGCGCCATGGGCTCCGGGGCGAGCAGTTTCTCCGTGCTGCTCGGCGCAGCGGCCCAGCGCATGCCGGCCGAGGCGCGTGGCGCGGCATCGGGGTTGATCAATGCCGGTGGTTCCTTCGGCCAGTTCGTGTTCGCCCCCATCCTGCAAAAACTGATTCAGAGCCTGGGCTGGGTCGGTTCGATGTGGGCGATGGCGGCGACGGCGCTGTTGGCCTTGCCGCTGATCGGCAAGCTGACGCAATCGACGCATGCCACGCATATCCAGGACCATGACGAAGGCGGTGTGCTCAAGGCCGTTGGCCGGGCGCTGCAGGATCGCAGTTACCTGCTGCTGCATGTCGGCTTCTTCACCTGTGGCTTCCACATCGCCTTCCTGGTCACCCACCTGCCGGGCGAGGTCAATCTGTGCGGTTTGCCGCCATCGGTCGCCAGCTGGTCGCTGGCCATCATCGGCCTGACCAATATCTTCGGCAGCCTGTATGCCGGTTCCTGCGTTGCCAAGTACCGCAGCAAGTACATCCTGGCCATGATGTACGGTTCGCGGGCCGTGCTGGTGGCGTGGTACCTGTTGATGCCGCGCACCGAATGGACTTTTTACGTATTCGCCGCCGGCCTCGGCTTTACCTGGCTGGCCACCGTGCCGCCAACGGCAGCCATCGTCGGCAAGCTGTTCGGTATCCGTTACCTGGCCACCCTGTTCGGCCTGACCCTGCTGTCGCACCAGATCGGCGGTTTCCTCGGCGCCTGGCTGGGCGGGCTGGCGATTACGCAGTTCGGCGATTTCGGCTGGATGTGGTACGCCGACATGGCGCTGGCTGCCGTTGCCGCCGTGATCAATCTGCCGATTCGCGAAGCACCGGTCGTGCGGCCGGCAACGGCTGCGGCCTGATTATTTGATACGGTCGATAAAGCGCTGGCGGGCCTCGGCCAGCGCGGGCAGGGTCGATTCGTCGAGCAGTTCGTTGCACGTCCGGTAAAAGTCGTCGAGTGCGGCAAGCACCGTCTTTTCATCCAGCTTGCGGCGCAGCCCCGGTTTTTCCTCGCGTGCCGGCAGATCGAGCGGCTTGAGCACGGCATAGCGGGGAATCATCTGCTGGCCGCCGTCGTCGGAGGATGCGGTGAGCGGGCCGGTCTTGACGAAAATCCTGCCGTCGTATTCGAAGCGATCGCCGATCGCCAGCTGCTGCAATTTCATGATGCGGGTTCCGGATTGGGTTGGCGCGGAGTGTAGCCGATTCTTCACTTGCCAAAAATCGATTACTGTACAAAAATACAGCTAACGACTTTTGCAGGAGCAAATCATGAAGCTCACGCCACGCCAGCAGGAAATTCTCGACTTCATCAAGAACACCGTCGAGGTGCTCGGCGCCCCGCCGACCCGGGCGGAAATCGCCTCGGCTTTCGGCTTCGCTTCGCCCAATGCGGCGGAAGATCACCTCAAGGCGCTGGCCAAGAAAGGTGCCATCAACCTGGAGCCGGGTTCGGCCCGGGGCATCCGCCTGGTCGAGCAACTCGGCCTGCCGCTGATCGGCAGCGTGGCGGCCGGTTCGCCCATTCTGGCCGTCGAAAACGTGCAGGCACGCTATGCGTTCGATGCCGGCATGTTCAACCCGCGCGCCGATTTCCTGCTCAAGGTGCGCGGCCTGTCGATGATCGATGCCGGCATCTTCGATGGCGACCTGCTTGCCGTGCACAAGACCAACCAGGCTCGCGACGGCGAAATCGTCGTTGCCCGGCTCGATGACGATGTCACCGTCAAGCGCCTGCAACGCAAGGCCGGGCATATCGAACTGATTGCCGAGAATCCGGATTTCGAACCCATCATCGTGCGCCCCGGCGAAGTCGAATTCGCCATCGAGGGGGTGGCCGTCGGGCTGATACGCGGAGCGGGTTCCAAATTGTCATGAACGCCTTGCCGTTGCCGGTCGCTTTGGCGGATGTGCTGGCCAGAGGCGATGTCTGGCGCGGCGATACGCTGGCTTCCCTGCCCGAAGCCACCATTCCCAGCGGCTATCCCGAACTCGATGCCGAATTGCCTGGTGGCGGCTGGCCACGCGGCGGGCTGAGCGAATTTCTCGTCGAACGCAGCAGTGTCGGCGAATTGAGCCTGCTCCTGCCGGCCCTGGCCTGCCTGTCGCGGGCCGATGGCTGGCTGGCCCTGGTGGCGCCCCCCTGGTTGCCGCATGCCCCGGCCTGGGCAGCGGCCGGTGTGGTGCCTGAACGGCTGGTCATCGTGCGTACCGAGCGGGAAGTCGCCTGGAGCGTTGAACAGTTGCTGCTGTGCGGTGGCTTTGCTGCGGTTCTTGCCTGGCCGGACGAGCGTATCGATGCCCGGGCCTTGCGCCGCCTGCAGGTGGCGGCCGAAGGCCGGCCGGCCCTGGCCTGCCTGTGGCGTGGCGCGGGGGTTGCCGAGCAGCCATCGCCGGCGCCCTTGCGTGTCGCCCTGGCCGCCGATGAGCAGGCCCTGGCGGTTCGTATCCTGAAACGGCGTGGCCGGCCGGCATCCCGGTCGCTCTGCCTGCCGTTTTCCTCCTCCCTTTTCCGTCCCGGGAGATCGTCGCGTGTTGTGGCTGGCCCTGCACTTTCCGTGCTTGCCGATCGAATCCCTGCCGCTGCGCCAGCCGCCTAGCGCGGTGGTGGCGCAGGGACGGGTGTGGCTGGGTGATGCGGTGGCGGGCGAGGCGGGCGTCTGCCCTGGCCAGAAGCTGGCGACCGCCCTTGGCCTGGTGCCCGGGCTGACGGTTTTCGAGCGCGACAAACAGCGCGAAAGGCTGGCCCTGGAAGGCCTTGCCGGATGGGCCGGGCGCTTCACCCCGAACCTCAGCCTGGCCCCGCCGGATGAAATCCTGCTCGATATCGGTGGTTGCCTGCGCCTGTTCGGCGGCCTCGAAGCCATTACCTCGGCCATCGTTGCCGGTTGCCATGAGCAAGGCTACACCCCGCAACTGGGCGTGGCGCCGACCGCGCTGGGCGCCCGCTGGCTGGCCCGGGCGGGCGGTGGCGCGCTGTGTGCCGACATGGAGTCCCTGTCGGCTGCATTGGCGGTGCTGCCTTGCCCGGTTACCCGCTGGCCGCCCGAAGTGCTGGCCAGGCTGGAATCCTTTGGCCTGGGCCATCTTGGCGAGTTGCGGGCTTTGCCGGGCGCCGGCTTGCGCCGACGCCTCGGCAACGGGCCGGTGGATGACCTGAGCCGGGCATGGGGCGAGCTGCCTGATCCGCAAAAAGCATTTGTTTTTCCGGAACAATTCGCGGCCGGCCTGGAGTTGCCATCGCGCGTCGAGCATGCCGAAGCGCTGATTTTCGCCGGGCAGCGCCTGTTTTCCACGCTGGCCGGATGGCTGCATGTGCGCCAGCAGCGCGTACGCCGCTGCACCTTGCACCTCGTGCACGACGATGGAGCGTGGAGCGCCGTGCCCCTGCACTTTGCCGAAGCGAGCGCCGAAGAAGGACGTTTTCTGCGCCTGCTGCGCGAACATCTCGGTCGCCTGACCTTGCGGGCCCCGGTCGAGGCGCTGCGCCTGCAGGCCGACGAACTGGCCGACCGGCCGGCCGACAGCGCCCACCTGTTCGAGCAGGCGCCGAGCGGCGAAGGGGCGCTGGCTTGCCTGGAGCGCCTGCGCGCCCGTTTGGGCGAGCCGTCTGTCCGGGCCTTGGCGCTGGTGGCCGATTACCGCCCGGAATGTGCGACGCGCGAGCAGGATCCGCTGCGCGATACCGGGCCTTCCACCGCTGGCGAGGCGCCTCCCGACCGACCGCGACCGCTCTGGTTGCTCCCCCATCCCCAGCCCCTGCATGAATCGCGCGGCGGCCCGCTGTGGCATGGGCCGCTCAGGCTGGTCTCTACGCCCGAGCGCCTGGAAAGCGGCTGGTGGGATGCCGGCGAACGGCAGGCGACCGGCGATGTGCGCCGCGACTATTTCGTTGCCCGCAATCCGCTCGGCCAGTGGGTGTGGATTTTTCGCAGTGCCGAAGGGTGGTTCCTGCATGGCCTGTTCGCCTGAAGGAGGGGTGGATATTGCTGCCCGACTATGCCGAGTTGCATTGCCTCTCCAATTTCAGTTTCCTGCGCGGTGCGTCGCACCCTGATGAATTGGTCGAGCAGGCCGTAGCCCAGGGCTACGCCGCCCTGGCCCTGACTGACGAATGCTCCCTGGCCGGCATCGTGCGGGCACACCAGGCCGCCCGTCAGGCCGGCCTCAAATTGCTGGTCGGCAGCGAGATGACGACGCTGGATGGCCTGAAGCTGGTTTTCCTTGCCCAGAATCGCGAGGGCTACGGCAACCTCTCAGCCCTTATCACGTTGGCCCGGCGACGCGCCGACAAGGGGCATTACACACTGCATCGCCATGACCTCAATGCCGTCTCGCCCAACGGTGCGCTTCCCGATTGCCTGGTGCTCTGGGTGCCGGGCGAGGGGCAGGGGGCCGATGAAGGCCGCTGGCTGGCCGAGCGTTTTCCTGGCCGGCTGTGGATCGCCGTCGAGCTGCATGCCGGACCGGATGACACGGCCCGGCTGGCCGGGCTGCAGGAACTGGCCAGCGCTTGCCAGCTGCCGCTGGTGGCGGCCGGAGATGTGCATATGCACGTCAAGGCGCGCCGACCGGTACAGGACGTGCTGACTGCGGTGCGCCTGAAGACCACGGTTTTCGAGGCGGGTTATGCGCTCTTTCCCAATGGCGAGCGCCATTTGCGCAGCCGTCTGCGCCTCTCCCGCCTCTATCCGCCCGCCTTGCTGGCGGAAAGCCTGGCTATCGCCCAGCGCTGCAGCTTTTCGCTCGATGAGTTGCGTTATGAATACCCTGAGGAAATCGCGCCGGCCGGCCACACGCCGACCTCCTGGCTGCGCCACGAAACCGAGCGCGGTTTGCGTTGGCGCTATCCGGCCGGCGAGCCGCCCGATGTCCGCCAGCGCATCGAGCATGAACTGGCCCTGATTGCCGAACTGCGCTACGAAGCTTACTTTCTGACGGTCTACGACATCGTCTGCCATGCGCGCAAGATCGGGGTTCTCTGCCAGGGGCGCGGTTCGGCGGCCAATTCAACGGTCTGCTTCGCGCTGGGCATCACCGCCGTCGATCCACAGCGGGCCGGCATGTTGTTCGAACGCTTCATCTCGAAGGAGCGCGGCGAACCGCCGGATATCGATGTCGATTTCGAGCACGAGCGGCGCGACGAGATCATCGCCTACATCTACGGCAAATACGGCCGCGAACGCACGGCGCTGGCGGCGGCACTGATTACCTATCGCACCAAGGGCGCCTTGCGTGATGCCGGCCGGGTGCTGGGGTTCGACGTGGCGCGCATCGACGCACTGACCGCCTCGCTGGCCTGGTGGGACAAACGGGAGCAACTGCCGGCCCGCTTCGCCGAACAGGGGCTCGACCCGGCTTCGCCGCGCGTCGAGAAATGGTTGTGGATTGCCGAGCAGTTGCGTGGTTTTCCCCGTCATCTGACCCAGCATGTCGGCGGTTTCGTCATGTCGCGCGGTCCGCTGGCCCGGCTGGTGCCGGTCGAGAACACGGCCATGCCGGAACGCACCGTGATCCAGTGGGACAAGGACGATCTGGATGCGGTCGGCCTGATGAAGGTCGATGTCCTGGCCCTCGGCATGCTGTCGGCCTTGCGCCGCATGCTCGACCTGCTGGGCGAGCGTCATGGCCGGCCATGGCGCCTCGACGACATTCCCTCGGAAGACCCGGCAACCTACGAGATGTTGTGCCACGCCGACAGCATGGGCGTCTTCCAGGTTGAGTCGCGCGCCCAGATGGCCATGCTGCCGCGCCTGAGGCCGCGCCAATACTACGACCTGGTGGTCGAGGTCGCCCTGGTTCGGCCGGGGCCCATCCAGGGCGAGATGGTGCATCCCTACCTGAAGCGGCGGCAGGGCCGGGAAGCCATCGAGCGCATTTCCGACAAGGTCGATGCCGTTCTGGCACGGACTTATGGCGTGCCCATCTTTCAGGAACAGGTCATGCAACTCGCCATCGTCGCCGCCGATTTCACGCCGGGCGAGGCTGACCAGTTGCGGCGGGCGATGGCTGCCTGGCGGCGCAAGGGAAATTTGCAGAAATACCAGGACAAGTTGCGGGCCGGGATGCGGAAAAACGGTCTGCCGGCCGAATTTGCCGAGCGTATCGCCCAGCAGATCCAGGGATTTGGCGAATACGGCTTTCCTGAATCACACGCTGCCAGTTTCGCATTGCTGGTCTACGCCTCGGCCTGGGTCAAGCGTCATCATCCGGATATTTTCCTGTGCGGCCTGCTCAACAGCCAGCCCATGGGCTTCTATTCGGCTTCCCTGCTGGTCCAGGATGCCCGGCGGCATGGCGTTACCGTGTTGCCGCCGGATGCGGCAGCCAGTGATTGGGAAAGCACCCTCGCGGCGGGAGGCGTTCGCCTCGGCCTGCGCGAGATCAAGGGGTTGGCCAGGGATGCCGGCCAGCGGATTGCGGCCGCCCGCCGTGTCGCCCCTTTTGCCGATGTGGCCGAGCTCGCCGCCCGGGCCGGGCTGGCGCGTCGTGATCTCGACCGGCTGGCGGCAGCCGATGCCTTGCTCAGCCTGGCCGGGCATCGCCGGCAGGCAGCCTGGGCGGCGACGGCCAGCGTCGTGCAGGGCGATCTTTTCGACCATGCGCCTGTCCAGGAAGCAGCCCTGGCCTTGCCGGCGCCGGGCGAGGGCGAAAACCTGGTTGCCGACTACCGCGCCCTGGGCCTGAGCCTGCGCCGCCACCCCTTGTTCCTGTTGCGCAGCCGGTTGGCCGCGCGGCGTTTCGTGCCGGCGGCCGAACTCCGCCAGGCCGGCCATCGCGCCCTGGTCCGTGCCGCCGGCATCGTCGTCGGTCGCCAGCGGCCGGGTACGGCCACCGGCATTGTCTTCGTGACCCTGGAGGACGAAAGCGGGCTGACCAATGTCGTCGTTCATCCCCAACTGGTCGAGAAACAGCGCCGGGAACTGCTCGGTGCCCGCCTGTTGGGGGTCTACGGCCAATTGCAGGTGGAAGGGGAGGTCGTTCATCTGGTGGCCAAGCGGCTGGTCGATCTGAGCAGCTGGCTGGGGCGTCTGGAAACGGTCAGCCGGGACTTTCACTAAGCCGGGCGGTGGCGTGGAATGGCGGGCGGGACACAGGGCAGCCAGACTGTGGTGGTAGAATTCCGCGACACGTGGAGGTGATGGAATCACCGCAAACTGAGCGGCGTTCTCCATCATTTCCCGAAAATGCCCACCAAAACTAGGAATTTCACAGAATGAACATGCAGGTTGCCAAGAATACCGTCATCACGCTCGACTACCATGTCAAGGATCCGGATGGCGAGGTCGTCGACGAAGGCCGCGAGCCGCTGGTCTATCTGCATGGCGGCTACGACGATATTTTCCCGAAAATCGAAGAAGCGCTGCAGGGCAAGAAGGTCGGCGAGTCGGTTCAGGTCAAGCTGCAGCCGGACGAAGCCTTTGGCGAATACGATGCCGAGATGGTGCAGATCGAGCCGCGCAAGGATTTCCCGAAGGAGCTGCAGATTGGCATGCAGTTCGAAGGCGGCCCGGAAGATGGCGCCGAAGACGACTTCGTGATTTACCGGGTGACCGACATCGCCGATGACAAGGTCGTCCTCGATGGCAACCATCCGCTGGCCGGCATGGCCCTGGTCTTTACTTGCACCGTGACGAGCATTCGCCCGGCCAGCGAGGAAGAGGTCGAGCATGGCCATGTTCATCATCCGGACGAGGATGGCGAAACCTGCCACTGATACTGCGGGTGACTCAGCCAAAAAAACCTGCTTCGGCAGGTTTTTTTACGGGTTCTTGGCAGGCCAGGCGTGTGTTTCGAAGCGGAACAGGGTCGGCAGGTCGGTATCGATCACGCCGAGCGTCCAGCCCATTTGCGGGTAACCGTGGGTTTCGACGCGGGTGAATCTCAAATTCGTCCGCCCATCGCTGTCACGCATCGGCTGGTCGATGCGGCTGATATGGGTATCGCCATGCACGGCAAGCACCTTGCCCGGGAATTTGCGCGATTCCTCTTGCAGCGCGCTGAGAAACTCGCGATAGCCGCTATGGGGGAAGCCCTGGGCAAAGTGCGCGAAACCGGGATTGGCCTGGAAGAGCAAAACGATACCGGCGAGTTGCTCGCGGTTGGCCAAGTTGAAACTGTCACGCAGCCAGGCCAGGACCACCGGGTTGCGGGCGATGAATTCGGGGCGGGCTTCACTGGTCAGCCCCCGGTTGTTGTTGCCGCCCGGCAGATTGAGCGTGACGAAGAGGACGGGGCCAAGGCGAAAGCGCGAATGCTCGGGGTAGCCTCCTGCCTGACGTTCCAGCGCCCGCTGTGTCTTGCCGAGCGAGAATTCATCTTCCCAGAACAGGCGGCGCAATTTTCCCAGTCGCTCGAGCGGGTCATAGGCGCCGTTGCTCAGGCGCTCGCAGTCGGTCCATTCGTTGTCGCCGGGAACAAAAATGAACGGCACGCGGCTGTTCTGGAAGAGTTTGTAGCGATCCTCGAACAGCGCATCGTCGCAGCGGCTGGAGCCCGACTTGAAGTCGCCGATATGGGCGACGAACTCGACATGCCGCTCGGCAATGGCCGACAGCATTTTCGGTAATTCGGCGCGCTCGTAATCGGTATAGGGCGTATCGCCGATCAGCGCAAAACGCCAGGTTTCGGCCTGGGCAGGCAAGCAGGCGGCAAGCGCCAGAAGGCCGGCGAACAGGCTGCCAAGGGTCGACCTGAGCCAGGACGCATTCATCGCAGTAGCCCCTTCAGCGCGTACAAGGCGTCGAGCGCCTCGCGCGGCGTCAGGCTGTCCGGGTCGATGGCGGCCAGTTGTTCGACGACCGGGTGCGGCTCGGGCTCTGCCGCTTCGGGCTCGCCCTGGGCGAAGAGGTCGGGTTGTAGCGGATCGACGGCGGCACGCTGCTCGAATTCCCGCAACTGCTTGCGCGCGGCGCGCACGACGGCAGACGGAATGCCGGCCAGTGCGGCCACCTGGATACCATAGCTCTGGTTGGCCGGGCCTTCCTCGACGGCATGCATGAAGACGATGCGGTCGTTATGCTCGACTGCACCGAGATGCACGTTGGCCAGTTCCGAATATTCGTGCGACAGGCGGGTCAGCTCGAAATAGTGGGTGGCGAACAGCGTCAGGCTGCGGTTCTTCTCGACCAGATGGCGCAGGATGGCGAAAGCCAGCGCCATGCCATCAAACGTGGATGTGCCGCGTCCGATCTCGTCCATCAGCACCAGGCTCTGGTGCGTTGCGTGATGCAGGATGGCGGCCGCCTCGGTCATCTCGACCATGAAGGTCGAGCGCCCGGAAGCCAGGTCGTCGGAGGCGCCGATGCGGGTGAAGATGCGGTCGAGCGGACCGAGCACGCAGGACTCGGCCGGCACATAGCTGCCGATGTGGGCGAGCAGCGCGATCAGCGCCACCTGGCGCATGTAGGTCGACTTACCGCCCATGTTCGGGCCGGTAATGAGCAGCAGGCGGCGGTTGTCGGCGAGCAGGCAGTCGTTGGCGATGAAGGTGTCGGCCTGGTTGGCCAGTTCGCCTTCGACGACCGGGTGCCGGCCATTGACGATGTTCAGTTGCGTGTCGGCGGCGAATTCCGGCTTGCACCAGTTCCGCTTCAAGGCCGATTCGGCGAAGCCGGCCAGCAGGTCGAGCTGGGCGACGGCGCGGGCGATGGTCTGCAGGGTCGGGACGACCGGCAGCAGCGCGTCGAGAATGGCCTCGTAGAGCAGCTTCTCGCGCGCCAGCGAGCGTTCCTGGGCGGATAGCGCCTTGTCCTCGAAAGCCTTCAGTTCCGGCGTGATGTAGCGCTCGGCATTCTTCAGCGTCTGCCGGCGGCGGTAATCCTCGGGGATCTTGTCCACGTTGGCATGGGTGACCTCGATGTAGAAACCATGCACCTTGTTGAATTCGACCTTGAGGCTGGCAATGCCCGTCCGCTCGCGTTCGCGGACCTCCATGTCGACCAGGAAAGCGCCGCAGTTGTCGTTCAGCGAGCGGAGTTCGTCGAGGTCAGGGTCGTAGCCGGGCGCGATGACGCCGCCGTCGCGCACCTGGGCGCCCGGTTCGGCGGCGATGGCGCGGACCAGCAGGGCCAGCGCGGCTTCCGGCGTTTCCAGTTCGGCAAATAGCTGGGCGAGCAGCGGGGCAGGTTGGGCCATCAACGGGGCGCGCAATTCCGGCAGGCGGGCCAGCGATTCGCGCAGGCTGGCCAGATCCCGCGGCCGGGCATTGCGCAGCGCGATGCGGCCGGCAATGCGTTCGATATCGGCAATGCCGCGCAGGGCCTTGCGCACCTCACCGGCCAGGCGGCCGTAGTCGTCAAGCAGCCCTTCGACGGCGCCGTGGCGCAGGGCAGGAATCTCCCGTTCGCGCAGCGGGTGGTGCAGGGTATGGCGCAGCAGCCGGGAACCCATGCTGGTCACGCAGTTGTCGAGCAGCGAGAACAGCGTTGGCGAGGGCTGGCCACGCAGGGTTTCGGTCAGTTCCAGGTTGCGCCGGGTGGCCAGGTCAAGGCCGAGATAAGCGCCTTCGATTTCCACGCTCAGGCCGCGCAGGTGCGGCAACTTGCCGGATTGCGTCGCCTGCGCATACTGGAGCAGGGCGCCGGCCGCGGCAATGGCCGGCTTCAGGCCCTCGGCGCCAAAGCCGGCCAGCGAGGCCACTTCGAACTGGTCGCAGAGCAGGCGGCGAGCGGAGTCGTAGTCGAAATACCAGTCCGGCTGGCGGGTGCGGGCAATATCGAGGTTGAAACTGGGCGCCCAGCTTTCCGGGTAGAGGATTTCGGCCGGGCGGATGCGTTCCAGCGTGGCGGGAATCTGATCCACCGGCACTTCGATCAGGATGAACTCGCCACTCGCCAGGTTCAGGCGGGCGATGCCGGCTGTGTTGCGCTGCGTGGCAACGGCGAGCAGCCAGATGTCCTGCTTGTCATCGATCAGCGCCGCATCGGTCAGCGTGCCGGGGGTGACGATGCGCGCCACGGCGCGTTCGACCGGCCCCTTGCTGGTTGCCGGGTCGCCAATCTGCTCGCAAATGACGGCCGATTCACCGAGCTTGACCAGCCGGGCGAGGTAAGGCTCCAGCGAATGGAAGGGCACGCCGCACATCTTGATCGGCACCCCGGCCGATTGGCCGCGCGTCGTCAGCGTAATGTCGAGCAGACGGGCGGCTTTTTCGGCGTCTTCGTAGAACAGCTCGTAGAAGTCGCCCATCCGGTAAAACAGCAAGGTGTTCGGGTGCTTGGCCTTGAGGCCCAAGTACTGGACCATCATCGGGGTGTGCTTGGGCTGCTCGGTTTTTGCTTCTTTGGCCATGTTGTTGTGCTGTGGGTTACTGCCGGATTTCGCGGGTGTTGTCGGGCGTGGGGTAGTCGCCGGTGCTGCGGAAGGGGTTGATGTCCAGCCCGCCACGCCGCGTGTAGCGGGCGTGTACGGCGAGTGCCTGCGGCTGGCAATGGGCTTGCAGGTCGCAGAAGATGCGCTCCACGCATTGCTCGTGGAATTCGTTGTGGTTGCGGAACGAGACGATGTAGCGGAGCAGGGCGGCGCGGTCGATCGGCCGACCGCGATAGCGAATGACAACCATGGCCCAGTCCGGTTGGCCGGTGACCAGGCAGTTGGATTTCAGCAGGTGCGAATAGAGCGTTTCCTCGACGAGGTCGCCAGGCCGGGTGGTCAGGAGTTCAGGGGCCGGCTGGTAACGGTCGCATTCAATATCGAGGTCGTCGATCAGGATGCCGTCCGGGCTGCCGATGCTGGCCGTGGGGCTGCTTGAAAGGGCTTGCAAGGCCACACCGACCGGGCGCCCGGCGGTCGCCGAGAGGTCGCGCGCCATGGTGGCCGAGACTGCCTCCAGCGATTCGAAGCGGGTGTGGTTGAAGGAATTGAGATAGAGCTTGAACGACTTGGATTCGATCAGGTTCGGGCTGTCCACTGGTACCCGGAAGCAACCCACGGCAACCACGGGCTTGCCCTTGGGATTCAGCCACGACAGTTCATAGGCATTCCACAGATCTTCACCGACGAAAGGCAGGGCGGCATCGACGATGCCGATTTCGCTGCGCTTTAGCTGGCGCGGAATGGGGTAGAGCAGTTCCGGCGCGTAGTGGCTCTGGTATTCGGTCGCCTTGCCCAGCGGCGAGGCGTGACTGGGGTCGTGGAGGGGATTCGCTGTCATGGGGGCGAATTTTACCCGCATGCCCGGCAGGCTAAGCAGCTTCGATCTGTTTCAGTTCAATCAGATGCGCGCCGCCTGCGCGCAGTGCTTTGTTGAGCGCCCGTTGCAATGCCTCGTTCGAGTCAGCTTGCGCGTAGCCCAGATCGAACATCCGGGCTGCGTGCGAAAAATCGATGTTTTGCGGGGTGCGCCAGCCTTGCTCAAATTCGGGCAGTTGGCGTTGGGGAAGGTAATCGAAGATGCCACCGCCGCCATTGTTGACGACGATGATCACCAGGTCCTGCTGGCGTGCCAGCGCGAGCCCGCCGAGATCGTGCTGGCAGGTCAGGTCGCCGATCAGCGCGACGGTTTGGCCGTGGGCAGCGGCGATCCCGGCGGCGGTCGAGATGTTGCCGTCGATCCCGCTGGCGCCGCGATTGGCAAAAAAGTGGAGCATCTTGTCGTTGTGGCCGGACAAACTGTCCAGTTGGCGAATGGCCAGCGAATTGCCGATGAACAGGGCGCTGCCCTCGGCAACGCTGTTCAGCACGATATGGATGGGGCTGGGCTGGCGCTGGGCCGCAGCCCCCTCTTCCTTGGCCATGAAGGCCTCCAGCCAGGCGGCGTCGGCGCTGCCGGTGATCCCGGCCAGCAGGGCCTGGCAGACATCGCGCGGTGCTGCGCGGAAGAGGTGTGTGATGCGGCGGGCGGGGTCGCTCCAGCGCGGCCAGGGCTCGATCACGGCGTGGGTGGCGGTGATGCGCGATACGTAATTCTGCAAATTCCGGGTTACCGGAAAGGCACCCAGGCGGATGATCCATTCCGGGTTCGCCATACACCCTTCAACTCCGCCCTCCAGCCAGCGGTTGTAGCCGACGCAGAGGTGGGAGCGGTCATGCGGACCGAAGCGTAGCCCGGATAGCGGCTCGGCCAGAATCGGGCAGCCCAGCTGCTTGGCCAGGGCGGCCAGGGCAGGGGCGAGGGTCGGCTCGCCCGGCATCTCGCCACAGACGATGACGCCCGGGCGGCCGCTGATGCGCGCGGCCAGTTCGGCGACTTGTGTCGCTTCGCTCGCCAGCTGGGGGGGGCACTGGCATACCGGAGCCGGTATTGCATCGTCGATATGCGGAGTCGCCGGGAGTAGCGGTTCGCGAAAGGGCTGGTTGATGTGCACCGGGCCGGGGTGAGGCCAGGTAGCCTGCTCGCAGACCTGCGTTGCCAAGCGGTGCAGATAGCCAGGGTCAAACCCCGCATGGGGAGTGCCCAGGGCGTGTGCGGCCCGGGCATAGGGAGCGAACATGCCAGTCTGGTTAACTGTTTGATTGGCGCCGCAATTCTGCAACTCCGGCGGGCGGTCAGCCGAGATGGCAATCAGCGGAACACCGGCCTGGCCGGCTTCAATGATGGCCGGCAGCCAGTTGGCCGGCGCGGTGCCGGAAGTGGCCAGAAGCAATACCGGGTGCCGCTGCACCTTGGCCATCCCGAGGGCGAAGAAAGCAGCACTGCGTTCGTCGATCGCGACATGACAGCGCAACCGGGGCTGGCGCAACATGGCCAGCGCCAAGGGGGTCGAGCGCGAACCCGGCGAAATGACCGCATCGGTAACACCAGCCGCGATAAAACCGGCGATCAGGGCTTGCGACCAGTGAAGGTTGAGTGAGCCGGTATCGGTCATTGCTTTGCTCGGATGGCAGAAAAAAGCGAATTGTATGCGTTGTATTTCGCCCGCAGCGATGGGCCCATGCTATTATTCGCCCCGCTTTCCGCCACCAGGCGGCAACGCCCGACGCGGAGTGGTAGTTCAGTCGGTTAGAATACCGGCCTGTCACGCCGGGGGTCGCGGGTTCGAGTCCCGTCCACTCCGCCAGTTTTGCCATCAAGCCCGATAAGCATTTGCTTTCGGGCTTTTTGTTTTATGCCCTGAGTTGTTGCCTGATTGTGCTGTCGGGCCTAGGGTAAGGCCCAGTTCCCCCGCTGCCCTGTTGCCCATAAGCTATGACCAAATAACACTACTGTCCGGTTAAATGAGTGCCCGAACTGCCAAACGCCATTACTGACAAGGCTTTCCGAGTGACAAAGCGTGGTGTCGATTTGAAATCGGCGAAAAATGACCCTTCGAATTTTTCTGAAGGGCATGATCATGAATGCCGGCAAGACGCTGTTTGCCCAATTGATGGACTTTCTGCCGTGGTCGACATTCAACCGATACGTTGCACGTTACGGCGGCGACAAGGGCGTTCGCACCCTGACTTGCGCCGAACAGTTTCGCGTCATGGCGTTTGCCCAACTCACCTACCGGGAAAGTCTGCGCGACATCGAGGTCAGTCTTTCGGCGCAGGCCTCCAAGCTGTACCACATGGGATTTCGCGAGCCGGTGCGGCGCTCGACGCTGGCCGATGCCAACGAATTGCGCGACTGGCGCATCTATGCCGATTTCGCTGCTCGCCTGATCATCCAGGCGAGAGCGCTCTACGCCAGCGAGAACTTGGGCCTGGAATTGTCGAACACGGTGTATGCCCTCGATTCGACCACCATCGATCTCTGCTTGTCGGTGTTTCCGTGGGCGCACTTTCGGACGACCAAGGCAGCGGTCAAGATGCATACCCTGCTCGACTTGCGTGGCAGCATCCCCAGTTTCATCCATGTCTCCGACGGCAAGTTGCACGATGTGCATGCACTGGATTTGCTGACTCCGGAAGCTGGCGCGATCTACGTCATGGATCGGGGTTATGTCGACTTCGCTCGCCTGCATCGCTTGCATCTGGCGGGTGCCTTCTTCGTCACGCGCGCCAAGTCGAATCTCAAGGCGCATCGGGTGTACTCGGCCCCAACGGATCGCGATACCGGCATCCTCTGCGATCAGACGATTGCGCTCGAAGGCTTCTACTCGAAGCAGGATTACCCCACGTATTTGCGCCGTGTTCGCTTCAAAGACCCGGAAACCGGCAAGACGCTCGTCTTCCTCACCAATCAGATGAGCTTGCCGGCAGCGACCATCTGCGCGCTTTACAAAAGCCGTTGGCAGGTCGAGCTGTTCTTCAAATGGATCAAGCAGCATCTTCGGATCAAACAGTTCTTTGGTACGTCGGAAAATGCGGTCAAGACGCAAATCTGGATCGCGGTATCGGTCTATGTACTGGTCGCCATTATTCGAAAAAAGCTGAATATCGACGCTTCACTCTACACTTTGCTACAGGTTCTATCGCTCACCCTGTTCGAGAAGATGCCCTTGCAGCAAGCGTTTCCGGGCGACGACTACACTTCGGACAATGGCAGCATCAGCAACCAATTGAATCTATTCGTTATTTAACCGGACAGTAGTGACCAAATAATACGAATAGCGGCGGTGGATCTATGCCGGAATATGCCGGTCAGCAGCCAGAAGGCTTTTGCAATCTGGATTACCTTATGGTTCATCTCGGTCGCAATGAAGCAACGGCGATGCACTTGGTTGAACTGTTCCTGCAGCACTATCCGGTGCTGGTGCAAAGGATGTTTGCCGCTCTCGAGACTGGTGATGACGCCGGTTTACGTGATGCCGTCCATGAGGTACGCAGCAACTGCGTTCTGTTTTCCGGTCATCGTTGCGTTGATTTGGCGAAGGGTTTTGAGGACTCGATACGTCAGCATCTGGAGCAAGGGGATGGTGTTGAGCGTCAGAGCGACTGGAGGCCGATGGTCGAGGCACTCAGCAATTGCCTGCATTGCATGGCTGATGAAATGCGGGTTTTCCTGGCCAATAAGCCGGAATAGTCTGTTCCCTGGCTCAGCAGAGCACGCCGTTTTGCAGCGCAAATCGCGTCAGGCCCGTCACATCGTTGGCGCCGGTACGTTCCATCAGGCGACTGCGGTGGAATTCAACCGTTTTGGGGCTGATGGAGAGATTGCGTGCGATTTCCTTGGTTGTCTTGCCTGAAGCGACCAGGCGCAATATTTCCAGTTGCCGGGCAGTGAGCAGCTTTCCAACATTTCGCTTGCTCGTGGAGTCGATTTCCATGTGCCGAATACGCGGCGAGAGGTAGCGCTCTCCTCGCAGAACCGTGCTGAGGGCACAGAGCAGTTCGTCGAGCACAAAATCCTTGAGCAGGTAGCCATCGGCACCCGCGTGCATGGCCTGCTCGATGATTTCCTTGCGGTCGATACTGGATAGCACGAGTATCCTGGCACGGGTGTCGAATTGACGCACACTGCGTGCGACTTCAATGCCGGACGGCCCGGGCATCGCGATGTCGAGCAGGATGATATCCGGATGAAACTGGTGTATCGCTGCGATGGCCTGATGACCATCCGCACACTCCGAGACGAGTTCGTGACTGGGTAGCGTTTCGATGATGGCGCGCACGCCGGCGCGAATCAGCAGTTGGTCGTCGGCAAGGATGATGCGTGTTTTTTTCATAGCCGAACCCGATTGTTTCCGACAGCCATCATCATGCACCAGGTTGTGCGGAGCGTCTTTGATGAAAGTCGACAGGCCGATCATTGCGATGTCTTATCGCTGATGCTCTTTCATCGCGCGCTGAGCCTCGCGTTTCGAATCCTTCTCCAGTTCGGAGGCACGCTTGTCATGCTGCTTCTTGCCCTTGGCCAGTCCGATTTCCAGCTTGATCCGGCCGCGCAGGAAGTGGAGGTCGAGCGGCACCAGCGCATAGCCGGCGCGCTCCACCTTGCCGATCAGCTTGCTGATCTCGCGCCCATGCAGCAGGAGTTTGCGCGTGCGGGTCGGGTCGTGTTTATTGTGGGTTGAGGCAGTGGTCAGTGGCGAGATATGCATGCCGATCAGGAACAGTTCTCCGCCCTTGATGATGACGTAGGATTCCTTGATGTTCATTCGGCCAGCGCGAATGGCCTTGACCTCCCAGCCTTCGAGAACGATGCCGGCCTCGTATTTTTCTTCGACGAAGTAGTCGTGAAAGGCTTTTTTATTGACCGTAATGCTCATGCTGCTTGGTGATCCTTTAAAATTGCGATTCTACAGGATTCAGGAATGTTGCCGCCGCATGGCACTTGTTGAAAAGACCGTCTTGATCGAGCAATCGGCCGAACGCATGTTCGAGCTCGTTGATCGCTGCGAGGATTACCCCGCCTTTCTGCCGTGGTGCAGTCACACGGAAGTCAAGTTTCGCGATGCGACCCGCACTGTGGGTACCTTGCATATCAACTACCACGCGGTGAAATCGTCGTTTACCACTGAAAACGACAAGGAATTTCCGAGCTTGATGCATATCAGACTGGTCGACGGCCCGTTCCGCCGCCTGGAGGGGGCGTGGCACTTCAAGCCCCTGGCTGAAAATGCCTGCAAGATCGAGTTCAAGCTGCACTACGAATTTTCCAGCAAGCTGTTTGAAAAGGTTATTGGCCCGGTGTTCAGCCATATTGCCAACACCTTTGTCGATGCCTTCGTGCGCCGGGCAAACCAGGTTTATGGAGCCACCCATGGCTGAATTGATGAGTGTCGAAGTTTGTTACGCCATGCGTGACAAGCAGGAAGTGGTGCGCCTCAAGTTGCCGGCTGGGGCAACGCTGCAGCAGGGCTTGGAAGCCTCGGGCTTGCTCGGCAAGCATCCGGAAATCGACGTCAAGAAAAACAAGTTCGGCATCTGGAACAAGTTGTCGAAGCTCGATGCTGTGTTGCGCGACAAGGATCGCATCGAAATCTACCGGCCTTTGATCGCCGACCCCAAGGAAGTACGCAAGCAGCGAGCGGCAGAAGGCAAGGTCATGAAAAAAGGCGCCGGGGATTCCGACGCCTCGGAGACCTGACTCGGTAACCGGTTAGCGCGGTTGTCCGGCCTACTTGCAGGACTCGGCCATGAAGCGGCGTGCGCGCTCCATTTCCTGCTCCCGCTGGGTGGTATCCATCACCTTCCGCTGACCGTTCTCGTCGAGCGTGACCATGGGCTGGTTGTTTTCCAGGGCGGCCAGGTTTCGCTTGGCACGCTCGCAGTTATCGCGCTTTTCGGCTTCGGCAGCTTGCTCCTTGGCTTGCTTGTCGGCCTTTTCCTTGGCTTCCTGCTGCCGTTTCTTGAACTCCAGGTCTTTCTCGGCTGTGGTTTTGGGGCCTTCCGGTGCCTTGGTGCTGTCGGCCACCTTTTCTGCCGGTTTTTCGCTGACCACCGAGGGCTGGTTGCCGCCAATGGAACGGCGGCTCTTGACTGTGGCCGGTGGTGGGGTATCCGAGATGACGGTCTGGCCGCTGCTGTCCTTCCATTGGTAGGTTTCGGCAAGGGCGGAACCGCTGGCGTTCAGGGCAGTTGCAGCGAAGGCAAGTGCGAGGAGTGATTTCGAGGTCATCTGGGTTTCCTTGGCTTTTCTGTATAATACGATTTTGTGACCTTGGATTAAAGGCCATGCGACTGCTGCAAAAAGCCCTTACTTTCGACGACGTCCTGCTCGTCCCTGCACATTCTCAAATCCTGCCGCGCGATGTTAGCCTGGCGACGCGGTTGACCCGCAACATTACCCTGAACCTGCCGCTGCTTTCGGCCGCCATGGATACCGTGACGGAAGGACGTCTCGCCATTGCGCTGGCCCAGGAAGGCGGGATCGGCATCATCCACAAGAATCTCACCGCCAAGGCCCAGGCCGCTGAAGTGGCCAAGGTGAAGCGTTTCGAGTCCGGCATCCTGCGCGACCCGATCACGGTATCGCCGCTGATGACCGTTCGCGATGTCATCGAGATCACCCGCCAACATCGTATTTCCGGGCTACCGGTGATCGACAAGGCGGGCAAGGTGGTGGGTATCGTTACCAACCGCGATCTGCGTTTTGAAACCAATCTCGACCAGCCGGTGAAACTGATCATGACGCCGCGCAAGCGTCTGGTCACGGTCAACGAGGAAGCCAGCGTCGACGATGCCAAGGAACTGATCCGCAAACATCGCCTGGAGCGGGTGCTGGTCATCGATGACGAATATCATCTGCGCGGCCTGATCACGGTCAAGGATATCCTGAAGTCCACCGAACATCCGCTGGCCAACAAGGATGCTTCCGGTCGTCTGCGCGCCGGTGCGGCCGTTGGCGTCGGTGCCGGCACCGAGGAGCGCGTCGAACTGCTGGCCGAGGCCGGGGTCGATGTGATCGTCGTCGATACGGCACACGGCCATTCGCAAGGCGTTCTCGACCGCGTCCAGTGGGTCAAGAAGAACTTTCCGCAGATCGAAGTGATCGGCGGCAACATCGCCACCGCCGATGCAGCGCGGGCGCTGGTCGACATGGGTGCCGATGGCGTCAAGGTCGGCATCGGTCCGGGTTCCATCTGTACCACCCGTATCGTGGCTGGTGTCGGCGTGCCACAAATCACGGCTATCCAGAATGTGTCGGAATCCCTCAAGGGTACTGGCGTGCCGATGATCGCCGACGGCGGCATTCGTTATTCCGGTGATATCGCCAAGGCCATCGCGGCCGGCGCCGATACGGTCATGCTCGGCGGCCTGTTCGCCGGTACCGAAGAGGCACCCGGCGAGGTCGAACTGTTCCAGGGGCGTTCGTACAAGTCGTATCGCGGCATGGGGTCGCTTGGCGCGATGCAGGCTGGTTCCTCGGATCGTTACTTCCAGGAAGCCACCGCCAACGTCGACAAGTTCGTCCCCGAGGGGATCGAAGGCCGCGTGCCGTACAAGGGTTCGGTGCTCGCCGTGATCCATCAGTTGATGGGCGGCCTGCGTTCGTCAATGGGCTACCTGGGTAGCCCGACGATTGCTCACATGCACGAGAACGCCTGTTTCGTCGAAATCACCTCGGCCGGTATCCGTGAGTCGCACGTCCACGACGTGCAGATCACCAAGGAAGCACCGAACTACCATCTCGACTGATCGTCTTCTTGCTCCTCAGGGCGGCTCGCGTAGCCGCCCTTGTTCATTCAAGGCACTGAAAATGTCCCATCAAAAAATTCTCATCCTCGATTTCGGTTCCCAGGTCACCCAGTTGATCGCCCGCCGCGTGCGTGAAGCCAAGGTCTTCTGCGAAATCCACCCCTACGACGTTTCCGACGACTTCATTCGCAACTATGGCGCCCAAGGGATCATCCTTTCCGGCGGCCCAAGCTCGGTCACCGAGGGCGACACGCCGCGCGCGCCGAGCGTTGTTTTCGAGTTGGGAATTCCCGTGTTGGGCATTTGCTACGGTATGCAAACCATGGCCCAGCAATTGGGCGGCAAGGTGATGACTGCCGAAGCGGCCGGCAAGGCCCGCGAATTCGGTTATTCGGAAGTCCGCGCCCACGGCCATACCGCGCTGCTCAACGATATCGCCGACTTCTACAGTCCGGAAGGCCACGGCATGTTGAAGGTATGGATGAGTCACGGTGATTCGGTCATGGAACTGCCGCCCGGTTTCATCAAGATGGCGTCGACCGCCTCCTGCCCGATTGCGGCGATGGCCGACGAGAGCCGCAAGTTCTACGCCGTGCAGTTCCACCCCGAGGTCACCCATACCCAGCAGGGCCGGGCGATTCTCGAGCGCTTCGTGCAAGGCATTTGCGGCTGTGGCACCGACTGGGTGATGGGTGACTACATCGCCGAGGCGGTGGATGCGATCCAGCGTCAGGTGGGTGACGAGGAAGTCATCCTCGGCCTGTCCGGCGGCGTTGATTCCAGCGTTGCCGCGGCGTTGATCCACAAGGCGATCGGCGACCAGCTGACCTGCGTTTTTGTCGACCACGGTTTGCTGCGCTTGAACGAAGGCGACATGGTGATGGATATGTTCGCCCGCAACCTGGGGGTCAAGGTTATCCGGGTCGATGCGGTCGATGATTTCATGGGCAAGCTGGCCGGCGTCTCCGACCCGGAACAGAAGCGCAAGATCATCGGCAAGGAGTTTGTCGAGGTTTTCCAGGCTGAATCCAAGAAGTTGAGTGCCGCCAAGTGGCTGGCCCAGGGCACCATCTACCCGGACGTGATCGAATCCGCCGGCAAGGGCAAGAAGGGCGCCCACACCATCAAGAGCCACCACAACGTCGGTGGCCTGCCGGAAGACATGCACCTCAAGCTGCTTGAACCGCTGCGTGAGCTGTTCAAGGATGAAGTTCGTGAACTTGGCGTCGCCCTCGGCCTGCCGCGCGAGATGGTCTATCGCCACCCCTTCCCCGGGCCGGGCTTGGGGGTGCGCATTCTTGGTGAAGTGAAGCGCGAATCGGCCAGCCTGCTGCAGCGGGCAGACGCCATTTTCATCGACGAACTGCGCGCCACCCACGCCACCGAGCGTGACGCCGCTGCTGGCCTGTGTTCCGACAAGGATGTCGGCAAGAGCTGGTACGACCTGACCAGCCAGGCTTTCGCCGTCTTCCTGCCGGTCAAGAGTGTTGGCGTGATGGGCGATGGCCGTACCTACGAAAACGTCGTGGCCTTGCGCGCGGTGGTGACCAGTGACTTCATGACCGCCCACTGGGCGCACCTGCCCTATGAACTGCTTGGCCGGGTGTCGAACCGGATCATCAACGAAGTTCGCGGTTTGAACCGGGTTGTGTACGACGTCTCGGGCAAGCCGCCGGCGACGATCGAGTGGGAGTGATTCGGGCGTTCGTGTAACGATGGCTGGTATGCTATCGGTATGAAGAGCTATTACCAGACACTTGGCCTGTCTTCGCGGCAGGCCGCTCCCGATGAGGTCGAGGCGGCGTATAACCGCCTGGCCGGCGAATTCGCTGACAATGCCGATTACCAGAAGGCAATCGGTGAAGCCTATGCCACGCTGATCGACCCGCAGCAAAGGGCCGCCTATGACCGACGGCTGGCGGCGGCCGAGGCTGTGGAGGCCAATCGTGACCGTGATGTGCGCAGCGCCCCGATTGGCAACTGGCGTTGGCTGGGCTTGCTCAGCCTCGCCGTCGCTGCGGGTGGGTACTATCACACAACACGTCCCAAGGCGCCGCCTTCGATAATTCAGTCTCCTGCCACAGTGGAGGTTGCGCCGCCCGCTGTCTCGATGTCAACGGCGGGGCCGTCGCCAACTGAGCCCGTCGCGACCCAACCGGAGCGTGTGCTGGAAGAGCCGGTTGTCGTGCAGCAGCCGAGGGAAACGCAGGTCCGTTTTGTCCGGCCGGACAAAAAGCCGGGGTTCGATGCCGCTTATCTGGCGTGGACGACCTATCTTGTTGTCGGCGGCAAAAGCCGGGGTTCCGGCGTCATGATCGCACCGGACAAAATCCTGACCAATTGCCATGTGGTGGCCGGCAATGCGATGAGCGGCCTGATTGTCATCAACAGTGCCACGCGCGAGCGGGCCAAGGTGGACAAATATTCAAAACTCGAAGACGACGAGGATGTCTGCCTGCTCAATGCACCCGGCGCACCGGCTTATCTCGCCGAGTGGGGGCGCTCCGAGGCGCTTGATCCCGGTGCGGCGACGCACACCGTCAGTTTTCCCGGCAACGAAGGGCTGACCTGGTCCTCCGGAACGCTCATCCGCCGCGAGGCACCGCTCGGCATGGAGGTGCTGGTCACCTCCAACTATTGTCGCCCCGGTGTTTCCGGTGGGCCACTGTTCGACGACAAGGGCTTGCTGATCGGTATCACGTCGGCGGGCCGCGTCTTTCGCAATGGTGGAGGTGAATGCATGTCATTGACGGCTGAAACGGCGAAAAAGGTCCTTTATAAACCGATGGTTCCCATAGGGCTGGCGCCGACCCAGTACGACCCGGCCATGCTCAGACGATGAACGACGAATTTTTCATGCGCGAGGCGATCTCGCTGGCTCATGCGGCAGAGTGCCTGGGAGAGGTGCCGGTGGGGGCCGTGGTGGTGCTCAATGGACAAATTGTCGGCCGGGGCTTCAATTCACCGATCGGCGAGAGCGATCCGACGGCGCATGCTGAAATAGCGGCCCTGCGTGATGCGGCGCGAACACTGGGTAACTACCGTCTGCCCGGTTGTGAGCTATTCGTGACGCTGGAGCCCTGTGCGATGTGTGCCGGGGCCATCATGCATTCGCGGATCAGCCGCGTCATCTACGGAGCCCGCGATCCGAAGACCGGGGTTCATGGCAGCGTAGTCGACCTGTTTGGTGTCGAACGCCTCAATCATCATGCGACTGTCGAAGGAGGGGTGTTGGCTGAAGAGTGCAGCACCTTGCTCTCCGCTTTCTTCGCCAGTCGGCGTAAAAAAGCCCAATGAAGATTCATGTTTCGGTGGCTGACCAGACGCTGCGACTGGTCGACGAGGTCGGCACGCTGCTTTGCGCTTACCCCATTTCGACTGCCCTGGCAGGTGTTGGCGAGGTTTTTGGCAGTTTTCAGACACCGCGAGGCCAGCACATCATTCGGGCGAAAATCGGTGCCGGGCTGCCGGAAAATACGGTGTTCGTTCGCCGCCGGCCGACCGGGGAAGTCTGGACACCTGAACTAGGCCAGCAACACCCTGGCCGCGACTGGATACTGACCCGCATCCTGTGGCTGTCGGGTTGTCTGCCTGGATTCAATCGACTGGGTTGCGTCGATACCATGCGCCGCTACATCTACATCCACGGCAGTCCGGATCTTGCCGAGATGGGGGTGCCCGGCTCCCATGGCTGTGTCCGCATGCACAATGCCGACATTGTGGATCTGTTCGAGCGGGTTCCCTGCTATACGGCCGTCGATATTACCGAGGATTGAAGCGCCTGGCCAAATGGGCCGAAGCTGCGTTCGTGCACTGTTATGCAGCCATCACACCCTTGCCAGGCAAGCGTCGACGCCCGCGTGCCGTAGCTTTCCGATTTGACGAATACCGCGGAAAGCAGGCGTTCCCACGCAATGGGAACACCCGTTTGGGGCAGGTTTTCGTCTGGAACGATCTGCTGGTTGGCCAGTAATTCAAAAAAGGCGCTTTCATCGGGCAGGCTTGGCAGAGCCTCGGCAAACGCCTGGCGAGCAGCCAGCAATTTCGGCCATGGGCTGTCGAGCAGATGGTTGGAAAGCCCGTAAATGCCCGGTTGCAGCGAACGCGGCTGGCCATCCCGGTTGGAGCAGTAAACCAGTGATTCGCCATCGGTCAGCAACAGATTGAAGCCGGCGTAGCGGTCGGGTTCGATGCCCTCGGCGTAAGCCAAGGCAGGCATCTCGGCAGTCAGGAAGTTGCGCGTCAGCGAACCACGGGAGACCGCTCCCTTGGCCATGCCGGGTTCGCGGACGTTGGTAACCGCGGCGAAGCGCCCGGAATCGGTCATCCCCAGCCAGGTACCGCCCGCCTCCAGGTCAAGGCCGCCGATGACCTGTGGTGCATCGCTCCAGCGGGCGATGACTGAACTCGGGCGAGCGTAGTACTCATCGCGGTTGGCTGCCACGACCAGCGGGTAATCCGGATGAACCCGCCAGCCGATGACGATCAGGCACATCGAAAACTACGGGTTGACGGCGATGGCCTGCACCGCTGGCCCCTCGAGAGCACCCAGGTGGACGTTGGTGGAATAGTTCGATTGCACGACTGCCAGAGCCTCGTAGCCACCTGCGGGCGAGGGGGCGGCCGTCATGACCATGCCGCAGGACTGATCGGGGTTGTCCGGCGAATGCAGAACGTCACCCGCCTTGAGTGCTTGTTCGCAGTTCAGGCGGTACAAATGGCGCTTCACCTTGCCGAGGTACTGCGTGCGGGCAACGACTTCCTGGCCGGGGTAGCAGCCCTTGTGGAAGCTCACGCCGCCGATTTTTTCGAAATCGGCCATTTGCGGAACGAACTCTTCCTTGGTCGCCAGCGTAACCAGCGGGAAGGCAGCCTGGATGTCGAGCCAGCGCCATACTGCATTTCCGGCCGGCCGGGCTTTGACCGTCAGCTTTTGCCAGAGGGCGGCCATGGCGGATTCGGCCGCAATGATCACATAACGCGAGCCATCCAGATGGATGACAGTCGTATCACCCAGACTGACCGTAGCCAGAGCGCCGGCCGGGCAGGGCAGTCCCGATTCCGCCAGTACTTCCTCGGCTTGCGGGCCCGACAGGCCGAGCATGATGCTGCTGCCAGTTAGCGCAGCCAGTTTGACCTTGGCGCGCAGGACGAACATCTGCAAGCGTTTCTGGCTGGCTTCCTGCAGGTCTGCCGCCAGGAGGAGCAGGTAGCGGTCGCCCTGTCGCCAGACCAGGAAGCTGGCCTGCATCCGCCCCTTGGCGGTACACCAGCCCGCATGCTGGGCCTGGTTTTCTCCCAAATGATTGATATCGCTTGTGAATTGATTGTGCAGGAAGGACTTTGCTTCTTCTCCGCAGGCTTCGATAAGGGCCAGGTGGGTCAGCGGAACGATGACTGTCTGCTGCTTGGCAGCCTGCAGTTCGCCGGCAGCATCGCCAAAGCTGAGAAGTTCGGTCGAATCGCCGTCGAAAAGACCTTCGGCAGATTCCAGAAAGCTGCGCCAGTGGGGATTCATGGGGGCTCCAGATGGGGTTTCGGATATTATATCGCTCGTTATAACGTGCTCGTTTCTCACGGGCAAGACCTCCTTGCTGCTGACGAGTTCCCGTGCGCTTCCTGATCAAGATATTCCTGGCTGGCCTTGTGCTCATTTTGGTGGCAGGTGGCAGCCTGTGGTGGTGGGCCAGCCAGCCCTTGACGCTGCGCAGTGCGCCACTCGACTTCCGGATAGCCGCAGGGAGTAGCCTGCGAACTGCGATCGTGCAGATGAAGGAATCCGGAATTGAGGTCAATGGTTTCCTGCTTGCCTTGCTGGCCCGTGTCCAACGGGCGGATACGGCCATCAAGGCCGGCAGCTATGCGGTTAACGAGGGCGCTACGCCACACCAATTGCTGGACAAGTTGCTGAAGGGCAAGGTGACGCAGGGCGAACTGATTCTGGTCGAAGGCTGGACTTTTCGGCAGTGGAGGGCACGCCTGGATCGCCATCCGGATCTTCGCCACGATACACAGGGGCTGAGTGAAGCACAGATCATCGAGCGCCTTGGTCTGGGCCTCTCTTCGCTCGAAGGCCAGTTGTTTCCGGACACCTATCTGTTCGACAAGCAGTCCAGCGATCTTGAGCTGCTGGCGCGCGCCCATCGGGCCTTGCAACGCAAGCTGGATGCCGAGTGGAGCCAGCGGATTAAAGGGGTGCCCTACAGGTCACCGCAGGAGGCGCTGATCATGGCTTCGATCATCGAGAAGGAAACCGGGCGCGAAGCCGATCGCGAACTGGTGGCCGCCGTGTTCGTCAATCGCCTGCGCAAGGGTATGCTATTGCAAACTGACCCGACCGTGATTTACGGCTTGGGCGACAAATTCGATGGCAATTTGCGCAAGCGCGATCTGCAAACCGATACTCCGTACAATACTTACACACGCTCCGGCTTGCCACCGACGCCGATTGCCATGCCGGGTCAAGCGTCGCTGCGTGCTGCATTGAATCCGGCAGCAAGCGATGTGCTGTACTTCGTGGCGCGTGGCGATGGCAGTAGCGTCTTTTCCCGGACGCTCGACGAGCATAACCAGGCAGTCAATAAATATCAGAGAGGTGGGAAGTGAAAGGTAAATTCATCACTTTCGAGGGTATCGACGGTGCAGGAAAGAGCAGTCACGTCGAGTGGATGGCGGAAGCCTTGCGCCAGCACGGGCATGTCGTTCATGTCACACGCGAGCCCGGCGGGACTGAGCTCGGCGAGAAATTGCGCGAATTGCTGCTCAATCAGCCCATGCATCTGGAAACCGAGACGCTGCTGATGTTCGCGGCGCGTAGGGAACATCTGGCCCGTCTGATCGAACCCGCTTTGGCAAGGGGGGAGTGGGTGGTCTGCGATCGTTTCAGTGATGCGACCTACGCCTACCAGGGCGGTGGGCGAGGCCTGGATCGGACCAAGTTCCTGGCTCTTGAGCATTGGGTGCATGAGCATTTGCAACCGGATGTGACGCTGCTGTTCGATTTGCCATTGGATGTGGCGCGCGAACGTATTGTGTTGGCCAATCGGGTTCTCGACAAATTCGAGCAGGAACGTGCCGATTTTCATGAGCGTGTACGTCAGGCCTATCTCGAGCGAGCCCATGTCAGCCCCGGAAGATTCCGCATCATCGATGCCAATCGACCAATCGATGATATTCGCAAAAAACTTGAAATAATTGTTGCAAGTGTTTGTTAATGAACGTTATAGCGCTTCATGAAAAGGTCTGGTCGGGAATGCAGGGGCGGCGTGATCGCCTGCCGCATTCATTGATGCTGGTCGGTCAGAAGGGGCTGGGGAAATTTGAACTGGCACGCTCATTTGCCGCCAGCCTGCTCTGCGAATCACCGCAAACCGATGGCCTGGCGTGCGGAAAATGCCTGGCCTGCAACTGGTTCGCTCAGGGCAACCATCCCGATTTCCGTTTGCTGCAGCCAGAAGCCCTGAGCGATGACATCGAGATCGAGGATGGGAAGAAGAAACCCAGCCAGCAAATCACGATTGATCAGATCAGGGCACTCGATGAGTTCTTCAATGTTGGAACCCATCGAGGTGGCTTGCGCATCGTGCTGGTGAATCCGACGGAGGCGATGAATCGCAGCACTGCGAATTCTCTTCTTAAAACACTTGAGGAACCGTCGCCAGGTACTTTATTTTTAATGGTTTCCAGTGAGCCGATGCGCCTGCTGCCGACGATTCGAAGCCGCTGTCAGATCGTGCCTGTCCCAGTGCCGTCAAGCAGGGGGGCGATACAGGTATTGGCTGATGAAGGGCTGTCGAAACCCGAGCGCTGGCTGGCTTTGGCGGGTGGCTCGCCGGGTTTGGCACTCGCTCTGGCTGAATCCGGGCAGAGCGCCTGGCTGGAATTGCTTGCATCGCGCCTGGGGTCCGGGCGGGCGGCTGACCCTCTGGCTGTGGCGGCCGAACTTGAAAAGATGGTCAAGGACAGCAAGGGCAAGTTGCAATTGAAGCAGGTGGTCGAGGCGTTCCAGAAGTGGCTGGTGGATCTGACCTTGGCCAGGAATGGCTTGCCGATTCGTTATTTTCTGGCTCAGCAAGCCACAATTTCAGGACTGGCTGATATGATTCCGCCTGCACGCCTGATACAGTCGTACCGCGTCGCAATTTCCCGTCGCCAGGAAGCCGAGCAGCCACTGAATGCCCGCCTGTTTCTGGAAGGCCTGTTTCTGGACTATCGAGCCCTGTTTGCCAATTGATCAACGATGAGTGAAGCAAAACCCGCTCCCCAGCGCCCAAGCGTTCTCTCGCTGAACATCAATTCCAAGTCGGCACTCTACGCGGCATTCATGCCCCATCTGAAGGCGGGTGGCATTTTCATACCGACTACGCGTAGCTACAGAATTGGCGACGAGGTCTTCATGCTGTTGTCGCTGATGGATGATCCCGCCAAATTGCCGATTGCCGGCACGGTCGTCTGGGTCACGCCGGCCGGTGCGCAGAATGGCCGGGCGCAAGGAATTGGGGTGCATTTCAACAACGATGAGAGCGGCCAGGAAGCCCGGCGCAAGATCGAGGGCTTGCTCGGTGGCGTCATGCAGTCGGCGCGTCCCACGCATACCCTCTGATCGACTTCATGCTGGTCGATTCGCACTGCCATCTTGATTTCCCTGACCTGGTCGGGCGTTTGCCTGAAGTATTGCAGCGCATGCGGGAAAACCAGGTTGCCCTGGCTGTCTGCATCGGGGTCAATCTCGAGGACTTTCCCAAGGTGCTGGCACTGGCCGAGGCTCAGCCAAACCTCTACGCCACAGTTGGTGTGCATCCTGAATATACTGATGTCGAAGATCCTGATCTGGAGCGCCTTTTGGCTCTGGCAGAGCACCCCAAGGTTATTGCCATCGGTGAAACGGGGCTTGACTACTACTGGCAGAAGGACAAGCCTGAGTGGCAGCGAGAGCGTTTCCGGACGCATATCCGGGCAGCCAAGGCTTGCGGCAAACCCTTGGTCGTGCATACCCGCGAATCTGCTGTCGACACCCTGCGCCTGCTGAAGGAAGAGGGCGCCGATGCCGTGGGCGGGGTAATGCATTGTTTTACGGAAAGCTGGGATATTGCCAGGCAAGCCCTCGATCTTGGTTTCCATCTCTCATTTTCCGGCATCGTTACGTTCAAGAATGCCCTGATCGTCAAGGAGGTGGCGCAGAAGTGCCCCCTTGATCGCATGCTGGTCGAAACCGATGCACCGTATCTGGCGCCCGTACCTTATCGGGGCAAGCAGAACGAGCCTGCCTATGTTCGCCATGTGGCCGAAGAAATTGCCCGGCTACGTTGCCTGTCGCTAGAGGAGGTGGCGCGGGCAACGACGACCAATTTCATTCGCTTGTTCAAAATTCCTGCTATCGATCGATCATCATGAAGAAAAAATTACTGAGCACTTTGCTGGCACTGGCCTTTTCCTCGATCGTTGGTGCCGCAACTTATGATGATCTGATCAGTGGGGCAAAAATGGGCGATACCGGCGCCATAGCTGATCTGGTCGGCAAAGGTGCGTCTGTCGACACGACGGACATCGATGGCAATACGCTGTTGATGCTGGCGGCGCGCGATGGGCACGCCGATCTTGTCCGTTACCTGATCGGCCAGCGTGCCAAACTCAATGCCCGCAATTCGGCGGGTGATACAGCATTGCGTCTCGCCTCATTTCGGGGACACTTGCCTGTAGTCGAATTGCTCATCACAGGCGGCGCTTCAGTGAACATGACTGGCTGGACGCCATTGGCCTACGCATCCTTCAGTGGCCATCTCGATATTGCGAAACGGCTCATCGAGGCCGGGGCTGATGTCAATTCATCGAGCGAGAACGGTACGACTCCGCTTATCGCTGCGGCGCGTAGTGGGTATGCCGAAGTCGTGAAACTGCTTCTTTCCAGAATGGCCAACCCAAACCTGAAGCTGGATACGGGGGAGACGGCACTGGATGTTGCGCTGAAAACCAACAACACCGATATCGCCGACATGCTCCGTAAGGCTGGCGCCGTGTCCGGTCGTTCGGTGACTATCGAGGTTCGCTAAGCGATTCTCTATCGCCAGTCTTGTGCCTGAACCAGGCTGTTCCCTGAAGGGCTGCATTTTGCAGGAGTTCCGGGGCTCTGAGGCACCGGCCTGGGTTCGGGATGTTGTCGTCGGGATACTGGCTTTCTTTAGCGGACGATTGCCGAAATGATGTCGACATCCCGCTCAACCGGCCGTTTCCCTGCGGGTGCCTGGTTTTTCTCTGTCTTTGCCATTGCGCGTACGGTCGTATTTTTGCGTTCGCCTTTCATCAGGCCATTGCTGGGCACTGCTTTGGCGTGATTGCTGGCCGGTGATTGCCGGCGGTACTCCGTGTCGGCCAGACTGTTTTTTGCATTTTCCGAGAAGCTGATACCGGGTGGTGTAGACACGGCCTGGCCGAGTTGTGGCGAGGATTGACCATCGTCGCGAATAGTCGCGCCTGACGAGTTAGCCGGGGTCATGGCTTCAGGATTTTGTTTTATTTTCGGCTGATCGGCAGAACTGCTTTCTGGCTTTGTCTGAGCCAGTTGTTCTGTTTTGTCAGCGAGGTCGCCGGGGCGACCCGCATGCAACTCGTTGGCAGCCCCTGGTTGGACCAAATACTGGGTAAGAACCCAGTATCCACCGCCTGTGCTCAGCAATAGTCCTAGCAGGATGACTGCATATCTTCGGGTGGGCGTTGAGTGGGTGTGTATTTTTGCGTACTGGGGATCCAGGTCTTGCAGAATGCTCATGGCTCTCTCTGAGAAGTCCTCTTGGCATATGCCAAAGTGCTGTTTGTGCGTTGGCTGTCAGCTAATGCCCCAATTATACATCCGGCATGATAATTTCATAAATACATTCATTTGTACTAAAATAATACAAATGACTAACGCCATGTTCTGCACGCTTTGGCGGCTGCTGGATTCAGGGCTATTTATGAGAGTTCTTCGTGGTTGCGGCTGCGGTCTTGGGATATTTTCTGGTTGTCGTGCTTGGTGTGGTGCTGGTTGTTTTTCCAGCCAGCCGGGAGCGTTTGGTAACGACCTTGTTGGGGGCTTTGAATTCCGGCGCTCTACCATTTTTGCGTGCCGGCAGTTGGCTTCTAACCTCGTTGCAACTGTTTGTTCAGGCAATCAGGAATTCCGCTGGCGGTGGTGCGCGATTCGTCTTCGGTAATCCGCTCTTGGCCTCTGCTGCAATGACCTTGCTGGTTGCGCCAAGCTTGCTCATCTATTCCTTGAACACGCCGGTGATCTTCGATTTTTCGGAGGATTCGGGAAGGGCCGATCGGCAAATCGCCATCCTGCTCGAAGGAGAGCAACTGGTTCCACCGTCGCCGCTGCCACCCGAGGTGTTTACCACGCGGGAGGTCGAACTGGTTCGTCCTGACGTGGTTCTTGCCAGTCGAAACTGGAATTTGCTCGATCAGGAGTTTACTCAGCGGCTACTAGTCGTGTTCAGGTTGATGAAGGAGCGCCACGGCTACGACATGGTATTGCTCGAGGGGTATCGCAGTCCTGAGCGTCAAGCACGCTTGTTCGAGCAGGGGGGGCATGTGACCCAGGCGGGTGCCAACATGAGTTACCACCAATATGGGCTGGCTGCCGATTCCGCATTCTTCCGGGATGGCAAGGTGGTGATCTCCGAGCGCGATCCGTGGGCCATGCGCGGCTATCAACTGTATGGCGAAATCGCCGCTCAGGTCGGGTTGACCTGGGGCGGCAGCTGGAAGATGCAGGACTATGGGCACGTGGAACTTCGGCGCCCCGGCGTTCTCGGTCGACTGGCCGCGCGCTGATGATTCCCGGAACAGTCAATCACAATCAATCAGGAGTAGTGGATGAGCAGGCCGTTTATTTTGCTGGGTGACAAGACTGACCATGGCGGTGTTGTCATTTCGGCTTCCGAAACCAGCGATTGCGATGGCAAGGGCGTGGCGAGGGTAGGCGACAAGGTCACCTGTCCCAAGCGCGGGCATGGCAATGTCACGACCATCGTGACTGGCGATGCAACTGTCTTGATCGATGGTCGGCCGGCTGCCCGTCATGGCGACAAGACAGCGTGCGGTGCAACGCTGATTGCCAGCCAGTCGCTGACAACGGACTAAGTGAAGGCAGGCGGCAACATGTGGCCCTCTCTATTCAAGGTGCTCGGCGGTAGCTTGCTGACCTTTGCGCTTGTTTGGGCATTGGTGCTGGGGTGGTGGCAGTCGAACGACCATCAACCGGGCAAGCTCGAGATTGGGCTTTATCTGGCAGCACTGCCCTTGGCACTGGTCGGTGGCTATCTGCTTTTGCGTGGTTTCATCGATCATCTGAAGACACCTGTCGCGATCCAGAATGCGGAGGTACCCGGAGCACACGACGACGATCCGCTAGCAGCAGCATCGGACAGGACTGCGGCGGCGGAGCGCGCATTCACCTTTGGTTTGGTCGATGCCTTTGTGCTGACCGCCGGCGGCGTATCGGTTGACGACACGCTGGCTGCCGTGGATTCCGGCAAACGGCCTGAACCGGTCACACGTCTGCTCGATGACTCGGGTTTCCCGGTGTTTGCTGCCGAAGTGGCCGAACTCGATGTGGCGGCAATGATCGAGCACTTTTCGGATGCTGCCGAGCCATTACGCCAATTGTCATCCAGCGAGCAGGCCATGCGGGGTTTTTCCCTGCTGGATCCTGTTATCGAGGCGAGTCGCGACAGGCTGCAGAACATTCTCGAGCTGGCCGGGGAGCCGGTACGACTGCATGTTGTTTGGATCGTGCCGCCGGGGTGGCGTGCTTTCGATCCTTCCTCCTTGAAGAGCTGGTTGCAAATGAGGCTCTCGTTGGTACCAGAGCAAAACAGTCTGGAGCTTTCGCTTGTTTCTGCAGCTGACGAGATTGATGCCCTGCGGGCCCTGGATGAGATCACCCTGCATGGCAATCGTGCGCCGTCGCATCGTGATGTGGCCCTGCTGCTTGGGGCGGTTTCGTCGGTCGATGAACTGACGGTCGAGGAATGGGCCAACGCCAGGCGCCTGTTTTCCGCCCAGCATCAAGAGCGGCAGATTCCGGGCGAGGGGGCTGTTGCCTTGCTGCTTGCCTGCCCCCCTCTCATTGCAGAACTCGAACTGGACGACAGTATCGCCATCAGTCGGCTCAGTGTGGCAAGTCGAGACAAACCGGTCGACGCAGGCGGGCGCGTGACAGGCAAGCTGATTGACCAACTGATTACCGGTTTGCTGGATGTAACCGGCATTGCCCCGTCATCGATCAAGTCCGTGATGCTCACGACCGATCATCGTGCCAACTACCTGGCCGAAGCACTGGAAGGCTTGGGGCAGTCCTTTGAACATCTTGATCCAATCAAGGATTGCCCGGCGATTGGCGCAACCGTGGGTGAACTGTCGCCGATCAGCGGATTCGTTGCGCTGGCCTGCGCCAGAGCCAGGGTCCTTGCCACCGGGGAATCTGCCTTGTGCATCAGTAATCAACATCCTCGCGACCGGGGCGTGCTTGTCGCCATGCCCATGTCGCCTCAGCCAGTCATCGAAACCAGCAGTAATTGAGTAAAGCCCAACCACGATGTACCAACTCCGCAACTTTCTGACCGATTCGCGATTCCTGTCCTTCATTGGCGTGGCCGCCGTCGCTACATTTTTTTTCCTGGGGGCCAAAACGCTCCAGATAGCCATGCTTTGGGCGGCGATGGCCAGCCTGGCAATCCTGATCCTGTGGGGAAGCGTGTGGTTCTACCGCCGCAGAAAGTCCCGCCGGGCCAGTGAGGCAATCGGCTCGATGCTCGAACAGCAGGCGGATACGGCAGTCAGGCGCGGCAGCGTTTCGACGGCCGAGATACAGGCACTCAGACAGCGTATGCAGGAAGCGGTCAAGACCATCAAGACATCGAAGCTTGGCCAGACGTCGGGTGCCGAAGCACTGTATGAATTACCCTGGTACATGACCATTGGCAACCCGGCGGCCGGCAAGAGCACTGCCGTCGTCAATTCAGGTTTGAAGTTTCCGTTCGATGATGGTGGCGATGCCATCATCAAGGGGATAGGCGGTACCCGTAACTGCGACTGGTTCTTCACGACCGAAGGTATCCTCCTCGACACGGCCGGGCGTTATTCAGTCCACGAGGAAGATCGCGAGGAATGGCTCGGTTTTCTTGGTTTGTTGAAAAAGTACCGGCCACGGGCGCCCATCAACGGCATCATCGTGACCGTGAGCATTGGCGAGTTGATGGGCAATTCGCCCAGTTTCGCGATCAATTTGGCCAAGAGCCTGCGTCAGCGCGTCCAGGAGTTGACCGAGAAGCTGGAGGTGTTTGCGCCGGTCTACGTGCTTTTCACCAAGGTCGACCTGATTCCGGGTTTCCATGAATTTTTCCTCGATCTCGACTGGAATGAGCGCGACCGGGTATGGGGGGCGACGATTCCCTATGAGCAGGCCGGTGGCAACGAACTGATCGCCCTGTTCGATCGGCATTTCGACGAACTCTACGAAGGCTTGCGCGCCATGAGTGTGGCGCAGATGTCACGCCAGCAGGGCGAGGCGACGCCACCCGGGGTGCTTACCTTTCCTGCCGAGTTTGCCTCGATCAAACCGGCGCTCAGAGCATTTGTCGCCACCTTGTTCGAGGACAACCCCTTCCAGTTCAAGCCCATCTTCCGTGGCTTCTACATCACATCGGCAATCCAGGGTAACGACATCAAACCCGTTATCAACGACCGCATCCTGCGCAAGTTTTCGCTGCAAGGCGGCGGCAATGGCCAGGTACGTGCGGCACTCAGTCACGGCTACTTCCTCAAGGAACTCTTCTCCAAGGTCATCTTCCCGGACCGTAACCTCGTTCGCCAGCACACGACCCCGGCCAAGACCCGCCTGCGCCAGTTTGCCGTGCTCGGCGCCTTGTGCTGTCTGGGGCTGGCGCTCGGCGGCTGGAGCTGGTCATATTTCAATAACCGCAGTCTGCTGGCCAATGTCGAGCAGGATCTGGCCAAGGCAGTGAAACTTCAGGAAGGGCGCATCGACCTGCAGTCGCGTCTGGAGGCCCTGGAAATCATTCAGGATCGTCTGGCGCAACTCGAACAGTTCAATGCTGAGCATCCGGTGTCCATCGGCTTGGGCCTCTACCAGGGGGAGCGGATGGCTGACAGCCTGCGCCGTGAGTATTTCGCCGGCGTGAGCAATGTCATGTTGCTGCCGGTGAAGGAAAATATCGAGGCCTTCCTGAACGAGGTCAACCTTCACGGGGACAAGCTGAAGCCACAGGCCGCTACGGCTTCCCGGCCCGGCCGCAATGCGCAGTACAAGGATGCTTCGCCGGTCGATGTCGAGGATGGCTATAACGCCCTGAAGACCTATCTGATGCTGTCCAGCCGGGATCATGTGGATGTCGGGCATTTGTCCGATCAGGTAACGCGTTTCTGGCGCAGCTGGCTGGAGGCCAATCGAGGCACCATGACCCGGGAAGAGATGATTCGAACGGCGGGGCGGGTTCTGACTTTTCATCTCGAGCATGCCAATCATCCGGCGTGGCCTACCATTGCAAACAATCTGGTGCTGGTCGACGAGGTACGCGACAAGTTGCGCCAGGTCGTTCGCGGCATGCCGGCAGCCGAACGTGTCTATGCCGAAATCAAGGCACGCGCATCAACCCGCTTTGCTCCTCTTACCGTCGCCAATATCGTTGGCCCGGACAATGCGGCACTGGTTGCCGGCAGCCAAGTCGTGTCCGGGGCCTTCACTGTCGATGCCTGGCGTGAGTATGTACAGAACGCGATCAAGGATGCCGCCACCAATGAGCAGAGCAATGCCGACTGGGTGTTGCAGACTTCGACCAAGGATGACCTGACTCTCGAAGGAAGCCCGGAGCAAATCCAGAAGGCCCTGATCGCCATGTACAAACGCGATTACACGGATGAATGGAAACAGTTCGTCCAGGGCATATCCGTTGCGTCATTCGAGACTTTCCCGGAGGCTATTGCCGCCATGGATCGACTGGGCGATGCGCAGCTATCACCGGTCGGTACGCTGATCAAGGTCGTTTTCGACCAGACAGCCTGGGATAACCCGGCCATGGCCAATCTTGGCCTGGAGCGTGCACAAAAAGGCTTCGTCGAATGGTTCAAGCGTTCGGTCCTGCAAATGGCTCCCAGCCGGGTTCAGGTCGACGTCAACATGTCAGTCAAACAGACTGCCATCCCGATGGGGCCGGTCGGCAAGGAGTTTGCCGGCTTCGGCCGCCTGGTCATTCCGCGTGACAAGGCCGATCCGTTGCTCGACACCTATCTCAAGCAATTGTCCAAGGTGCGAACCCGGCTGAATCAGCTCAAGAATCAGGGTGACCCGGGGCCGGGGTCGCTCAAGCTGATGCGGGAAACTATCGATGGCAACGGCTCCGAAATGGCCGAAACCCTGCGCTTTGTCGACGAGCAGATGTTGACCGGTTTGCCCGACAACCAGCGTGCAGTTCTGCGCCCACTTCTGGTCCGGCCATTGTTGCAGTCGTACGCCGCGATCATCAGGCCGGCCTCCGAGGAATTGAACAAGACTTGGGAGGCCCAGGTATACGAGCCGTTCAACCGCAAGCTGGCGATCAAATACCCGTTTACTGCCCAGTCGAATATCGAAGCGGCGCCCGCCGAAATTTCCCAGATGTTCGGTCCGGAAGGCGCCATTTCGAAGTATGTCGAAACGGCGATGGGGGCTTTGGTCGTGCGCCGGGGCAATACCATCACGCCACGAACCTGGGGCGAGTTGGGCATTACCCTGCAGCCGGAATTCATGACCGACTTCGCCCGCTGGGTTTCGCCATTGGAGGGCGGAGCGGCAGCCGATGCGTCGGGTGGGGGAACCGGTGGTGGCGGACAGGCGCAAACCGCATTCATGCTGCGCCCCCAGGCCTCGCCGGGAACGACCGGCTACGTCATCGAGATCGATGGTCAGAAACTGAGCTATCGCAACGGCGTGGCACAGTGGGCGAATTTTGTCTGGCCGAATGCATCCGGGGCACCGGGGGCCAAGATCACCGCTACCACCTTCGAGGGAAAGATTGTCGACGTGGTGAATATCCCCGGGCGTTTCGGCCTGGAAAAAATGATCAACGCCGCGCAGCGTACCCGCCTGGCGGATGGTTCCTTCCACATGACCTGGCGTGCCGAGGGAATTGAAGTCGGTATCGACCTCAAGGTGGTGAGCAGTGCCCAGGTTCAGGCGAGCGGCGGCGAGGGGGGCAACGGCCAGCGTGGTCTGGCTGGCGTCGTGCTGCCACGCCTGGTCGCTGTCGGCATGTCTGCCAATACTCAGCAAGTCGCCGCCACCCCGGCGCCAGTAGCCGATGCACGGCAGGCCAGGCTGGCGGGAGAGGTGCAATGAGCAGCATCGTTCGCTCTTCCGCCACCTGCTTCGGCAAGATTCCGTCACGCGGCGATTTCGTCAAGGGGCCGGGGCAACATCAGTTGATCAGTGTGCTCGATCGCTGGGTGTCTCAGGGGATGGAGCGCCTGTCGGATGATCCGCGCTGGAAAGCGGCTTACGACAATGCTGGCGCAGCCGACTTTATTTTCATTGGCGCCCGCAGTCGGCTGTCGGTAGTCGGTCATCTGCGGCCAAGCACAGACGCATCGGGTCGTCGCTTTCCTTTCCTGACGGCGTCAACCATCGAGCGTGACGACGCCCTGATGTTCCGTTGTGCGCCGGTCGGTCTGGTGCATTCCTTCGCATCGCTGGCGCGTGTTACCGAGGCGGGCGTTCAAGGAGGTGAAGTGGCTGACCTGCTGGCCAATCTGGATGATATCGATTGCGCATCGGATTTCGATGCTGCACTGCGCAGTGACCCACTCGGCCATTTTGTCCGACGAAATACCCCCGAGTCGCTGGCCGGCATGGTCGGCGCGCCTGGCACCGACGCCGTGCGACGGATCATTCTGGCGATCGGCTTGTTGATGCGACCGGCGCTTGGCCAGGGCAGCATCTCGATCGACAAGGAAATCGTCCTGCCCTTGCCCGGTGATGATCGCAATCGCAATCTGGTAGCCGGGCTATGGCTGTATCTGCTGACCGCCTTTCTGCGGCGAACCCTGGTCGAACTGCAAGTCCTCATCGAGCGCCGGGCGGACAAGCCACGGCTGATTATCGGTTTCAATGGGTCGTCGCCGGATACCCTGGTGGCGGCCTTGTCACCCGATGCGGCGGCGGAGCGGATCATTCCGCTGATCGACCCCGAATGGATCGAGGAGCAGGGCGACGTCGTCAACGATTACGGTGTGGCAAAACTATCCTCTTACCTGGCCCAGTCGCATATCTCGCTCGAACAGGCCATCTCAACCTTCCGCGAAGTTTTTCTAGGCGAATGAGCATGAAAGCATCACTTCTGGTTTCCGCAATTTGTCTGGCTTTGCAGACAAGCGCATTTGCCGAGGTCTCTTCTGTCAAGACTTTAGACGAGCCGGGCAAGGTCATTGCCAGCGGCAGCGTTCCGGACGAAGCCTCGCGCGCCACCATTCTCGCCAGATTGCGCGAGCTCTACGGTGCGCAGAATGTGGTTGATCGACTGGAAATTGGCGGTGTCGTACCGCCGCCCAATTGGTCGGAGAACATGGCCAAGATCCTTGCGCCAAACCTGAAGCAGGTGCACAAGGGGCAGTTGCAGGTCAGTGGTACGCAGATCGCCATCAAGGGCCAGGTAGCCAACGAGGCGTTGCGGCAGCAGGTGGTCAGCAACATGGCGACTTCGCTCAACCCGACCTACTCGATCGACAATGGCCTGGTTGCAGCCGGTGGTGAGGCGCAAAGCCTGCTCGACAAGACGCTGTCGAACCGCGTTGTGGAGTTCGAGAGCGGATCGGCGACGCTGACTGCTAGCGGGCGCGCCATCCTCGACGAAATGGCTGCTGCCATCAAGCAGATCGGTTCCCCCAAGGTCCAGTTGATCGGTCATACCGATAGTCAGGGTAACCACCAGGCCAATGTGGCGCTCAGCCTGGCGCGTGCCAGTACGGTGCGCAATTACCTGATCGACAAGGGGATTCCTGTGGAGTCGCTCAGTGCTTCCGGGGCCGGCCCGGATCAACCGGTCGCCTCCAACGACACTGCCGAAGGCCGGGCTAAAAACCGTCGTATCGAGTTTCGGCTGGCCGGGCAATAGAGCTGCGCTGGCTGCCGCGCAGCCCGCGTCCTTGCCCCGCTTATCTAGCCGCCTTCTGCCTCGACACCGAGCAGTTCCTCCATGCGCAGCAAGGCGCTGTCGTCCTTGACCACCGTGCGCAACCATTCGTGGAGCGGCATGGTTCCCCACTTGGCGGCTTTTTCAGCCAGATAGGCAACCGGGCTGTGGGGTTCGGTGCGGCGGAAAAACGAGGCAATTTCCTGCAATTGACGGATAGCCTGGTCTCGCGAGCCAATCGGCCCGGCTAGCTGCTCGATGCCGTTCCCAATGGTCGGCTCGACACGGAGATCTGCCGGCGATGTTCCTGAGGCAAGCTGGGTTGTCGGCTTGCTCAATCCTCCGGTCACCGGGCCGACCTGGTTGGCCGGCATTCCGGAATGGCGCTGGAAAACGTGCCTGATATCTTCCAGTACGTCGAAGGTCTGACTGAAGGCGGGTGACAGTTCGCCCATCAGCGAATCAAGCAAGGACTGCACTTCCTGGATTGCCCGCCGCGTACGTTCGGTTTCACGCAGGCCTTCGGCAAAAAATGCCTTGGCAGTATCTTTGACCGCTGCTTCAAAGCTATCCAAAGGGAGATGGGCGTTGCGTGCGACTTCTTCTGCTTGGCCGGGGTTGCGCTCCATCTGCTTGGCTGTTGCACGGGCCGATTCGAGATCGACTAGCGAATAACTGCCTTTGCCGGAGCGGGTCAGCGGGATTTCGCGCAACAGGCGGGGAGTTTGATTGGCCAGCCAGTCGAGAACCCCTACCCGCTGCTCGATATCGCCGTCCTCAGGTTGTGGATGGATATCCTTCCAGAAAGTCTCGCATAGTTGCCCAAGCAGGGCATAACCATCGGCCATCCCGGAGAGCCCGGCGGTCTTGCAGCGGGCCTCAATCAGCCAACTGGCGACACGCAAGTCCTTTGACTTGCTGGCCAGTATTTTTTCGCAGATCCGGACGACAGCTGGCCAGTCTGCTTCCTTGATCTCGGTGACCCACTCTCCCTGAGCAATCGACGGATCGTCGAAGCGTCGTGCCTCCTGAATTTCATCGAATTCGGCGGAAAAAATCAGGTCATCGCCACAGGGGCCAAGGCCTGAATCCAGGGGAATGCTCAGGGAAGAATGATCCATTGTCGTGTGCCATATTCAAAGTGCAGTTATTTTAAATGCATATTCTTGTTTGTTGACTGGCAAGCCACCTCAAAGAACGCCAGGGCAGGGTCGGTATTTTTCTGAAAATGGCCGTCAGAAGGCCGATTACGGCGATTTGAAAATTCCCCTTTAAAAAATACGAGATGAATAAAATTGTCTTTGGTCAAGACTGATCGTCGCGTAAAATAAAATGCTATTTGAATTTTGATGCCTGCTGACGCAGGTACAACAGCACTCGCTTCGTCAGACCCTATGCACGCACTCTTTCTTTCCAATACGCGGATGTACGAACTGACCTGGCGCGACGGCGCGGGTCCCGACCTACCGGTAGAAGCCTGGTGGGGCAGGGAGGCCCTGTCGGCAGGTTTCGAGTTGTGCATTGACCTCCTGGCGACCGATGCACATCTTGAACTCAAGCGCTTCCTGGGGCGGGCGGTAAGGCTCGCGACCCGCCTTTCCGATGGTGGCCAGGCCCACCGCAGCGGACTTGTCCGCGCTGCCCAGAAACTTGGTGCAGACGGCGGTTTCGCCCGCTACCGGCTGACGGTGGTGCCCTGGGTCTGGCTGCTCGGGCGCGGTCGGCACAACCGGGTGTTTCAGGACAAAACGGTGGTGCAGATTCTCGAGAGCGTCTTCGCCGACTATGCCGATGTTGCCGCCTGGCAATGGAGCGACGAAGTTGCCGGTTTTCTCACCGATACCCGTCTGCGAAGCTATTGTGTGCAATACGGTGAATCCGACTATGCCTTCGTCTCCCGGCTACTGGCCGAGGAAGGCATCGGCTGGTGTGTCGAGGAAGATGCCGAAGCCCCGTCCGGACACCGCTTGCGCATCTTTGCCGATAGCCAGCAGGTTCCGGAAGACCTCGTCTCGCAATCGGCCAATGGTGGGCGGGGTATCCGCTTTCATCGTGCCGACTCGCAGGAAGATCAGGACAGTGTGCTCGCCTTCGGGCAACAAAGGCGGCTGACCAGTAACCATCTCACTGCCGTCAGCTACGATTACAAGGCCAAGCGGAGCGTCACCCTCAGCATTCCCGGTAACAGGCCCGGTGGCGGCCAGAATGCACCACTCCTCGAAAGCTACGATGACCCTGGCCTCTATGCCTGGGCCAATGCCGGCGAAGCCGAACGCTACGGCCGTCTCGCCATGGAAACCCGAGAAGCCCGGCAAACCAGTTGGTTTGGCCGGAGCACCGTGCGCAGCTTGCGTCCGGGAACGACCTTCGATCTTGTCGGCTTGCCTGTTGATCCGTTGAACCCCAAAGCTGAACACCGTTACCTGACGACTGAGATCATCCATGTTGGCATCAATAATCTCAGTGCTGAAGCCATCGTTGCCATCGCCCAGCGTCTGGGGCGCGGCGGGCTCAGGGCCGATACCCGCGAAATCGCTACCGGTGAAATCATTGTGCCCGCGGCGGCTCCGGTTGAATTGCCACCTGAACTTATCAAGCTGGCTGTTGAACGCGGCTACGGCAACCGCTTCACAGCACATGCCGCCCACTGTCCCTGGCGCCCCGAGCTTGCCGACCGCTCCGGCGCCCGCATCAACCCCCGGCCCACCGCGCCCGGACCAATGAGCGCCATCATCGTCGGCCCTTCCGGTGAAACTCGCCCGAACGGCGCCGACGAACTCTGGTGCGACGCCCTGGGCCGGGTCAAGATCCGCTTCCACTGGCAACAAGCCGAAGCCAAAGATGACCGTGACTCCTGCTGGGTGCGCGTCCTCAACCGGCAAGCCGGCGCCGGGATGGGCTGGCAGTGGCTGCCCCGCATCGGGCAGGAAGTCCTCATCGACTTCATGGGCGGCGACATCGACCGCCCCGTCCTCCTCGGCGCCCTCTACAACGGCCAGGGGGAGGGCGGTATCACCGCCACGCCGGGCGGTGAGGGCCAAGCCGAAGCCAGTGATGCGCTCTTCGATCCCGCCACCGACCACCGCCCCAGCGGCCAGGGCAACACCACCGGCGGCAACAGCCCCGCCTGGCACGGCAGCGCCGCCGGCAGCCATCGCCACCCCGCCGCGCTGACCGGCTTCAAGAGCAAGGAATTCGGAGGGCAGGGCTACAACCAGTTGGCCCTCGACGACACTGACCAGCAACAACGCATCCAACTCGCCACCACCCAGCACAGCAGCCAGCTCAACCTCGGCCACCTCATCCACCAGGCCGACAACTACCGCGGTTCCTTCCGCGGCACCGGCATCGAACTCCGCACCGACGC
>JAEUOE010000072.1 GCA_016790885.1 Dechloromonas sp.
CGCCATCATCGTGCCGGCCATCGTCGGCGTGCTGATCGAGAAGCTGGCCATCGAGCCGGTCAAGGGTGCCGAGACGGTGACCCTGATCATCATCACCATCGGCGCCTCGCTGGTCATCCGCGGCCTGGTCGCCGTCTTCCTCGGCAAGAACACGCACAGCCTGCCGCCCTTCTCGGGCGATGCGCCGATCGAGATCCTCGGTGCCACGCTGCTGCCGCAAAGCCTGTGGGTGCTCGGGGTGACCGCCCTGGTCGTCGTCGCGCTGTGGTATTTCTTCAACCGCACGCTGCAGGGCAAGGCCATGCTGGCGACCTCGGTTAACCGGCTGGCCGCCGAACTGGTCGGCATCAACACCGGTTGGGTGCTGTTCATGAGCTTCGCCATGTCGGCGGCGCTCGGCGCCCTGGGCGGCATCCTGCTCACCCCGATCACCATGACCTCCTACGACGTCGGCATCATGCTCGGCCTCAAGGGCTTCGTCGCTGCCGTGCTCGGCGGGCTGGGCAACGGCCTCGGCGCCGTGGTCGGCGGCCTGCTCGTCGGCATCCTCGAAGCGATGGGCGCCGGCTACATTTCGTCGGCCTACAAGGATGCGATCCCCTTCGTGTTGATCCTGTTCATCCTCTTCTTCATGCCGCGCGGCCTGTTCGGCGGCAAATCCACGGATCGGGTGTAAGCATGAAAAAAAATGTCTACAACGGCCTCTATCTGGTCATCGCCATCCTGCTGGTGCTGCCTTTCGTGCTGCCCAACAGCTTCTACCTCGACCTCGCCGTGCGCATGGCGATCAATGCCGTGATCGTCCTCGGCCTCAACCTGCTGATCGGCTTCGCCGGCCAGATCAGCCTGGGCCACGCCGGCTTCCTCGGCATCGGTGCCTACGCCTCGGCCGTGCTGCCAACGCACTTCGGCTGGCATCCGCTGCTCGCCATGGGCGCCGGCGCCGTCGCCACCGGCATCCTCGCCGCGCTGGTCGCCCGCCCGATCTTCAAGCTCAAGGGCAACTACCTGGCGATGGCCACCCTCGGCCTCGGCATCATCATCAGCATCGCCCTGCGCAATGAAGCGCAATGGACGGGCGGCCCGGACGGCATGCCGGTACCGGCGATGGGCCTGTTCGGCTTCGAGCTGAGCAACGACAAACAGTGGTACTGGGTGGTCGCCATCCTGCTGTCGGTGTCGGTGTGGGCCTCGCTGAACCTGATCGACTCCCCGTTCGGCCGCGCCCTGCGCGCCCTGCACGGTTCGGAAGTCGCCTCGCAGGTGGTCGGCGTCGATGTCGTGCGCTACAAGGTGGCAATCTTCGTGCTGTCGGCGGTGTTCGCCAGCCTGATGGGCAGCGTCACGGCGCATTACGTCGGTTTCGTCAGCCCCAACTTCGCCGATTTCTTCCACTCCATCGAACTGGTCACCATGGTGGTGATCGGCGGCATGGCCTCGGTCTACGGCTCGCTGGTCGGCGCCGTGCTGCTCACCGCCCTGCCGCAGGCCCTGGCCACTTTCGAGGGCTGGGAAACCGTGGTCTTCGGCGCCATCCTGATGCTGTCGATGATTTTCCTGCCCAAGGGTCTGGTGCCGACCCTGGCCGCCAAGTTCGGGAAGGGGGAATAAGCATGTCGCTCCTCGCAGTCAAAGACCTCTCCATCCACTTCGGCGGCGTCAAGGCCGTGCAGAACGTGTCGTTCAACATCGACGCCGGCATCGTCTATTCGGTGATCGGCCCCAACGGCGCCGGCAAGACCACCCTGTTCAACCTGATCACCGGGGTGTACAAGCCGACCACCGGCGAGATCAAGCTGGACGGCGAAGCCATCCACGGCAAGTCGCCGAACGAACTGGCCGTGCGCGGCGTGGCCCGTACCTTCCAGAACCTGCAGATCTGCATGAACATGAGCGCCATCGAGAATGTGATGGTGGGCGCTCACTTGCGCCTCGACCGCAACCTGGTCAAGGCCGCCCTGCGTTTCCCGGGCCTGAAGAAGCGTGACCGCGAACTGCGCGACGAAGCCGCCCAGCTGATGGATTTCGTCGGCCTCGCCCAGTACGTCGACACGCGCGCCGACGCGATGTCCTACGGCGCCCTCAAGCGCCTGGAAATCGCCCGCGCCCTGGCCATGAAGCCGCGCCTGATCTTCCTCGACGAGCCGGCGGCCGGTCTCAACCCCAAGGAGACCATCGAGGTCGATCACCTGGTGCGCAAGATCGCCGATTCCGGCGTCACCGTGGTGCTCGTCGAGCACGACATGAAGATGGTCATGAACCTGTCCGACCGCATCCTCGTCCTCGACTACGGCAAGAAGCTGGCCGAAGGCACGGGCGAGGAAATCCGCAAGAACCCGGACGTTATCGCGGCTTATCTGGGCGCTCACGCCTAAGCAGGGGAAGAACATGGAAGCATTACGCATCATCACCGAAGAGCACCAGAACCTCTGGCGCATCGCCACCACGCTCGACATGGTTGCCAACGAGATCGACGGCGGCGGCCACGTCGAAACGGCTTTTTTCACCTCGCTGTTCGATTACATCGACCAGTTCATGGACCGCGCCCACCACGCCAAGGAAGACAGCTACCTGTTCCCATCCCTGGTCCGCCGTGCGCCAGAAGCCGCCGCAATCATCGAGCGCCTGCAGGTCGAGCACCACAACGGCCCCGAAGTCCTGCGTGACCTGCGTGCCAAGCTGGCGGCGACCGCCGGCGGCGGCGAGGCCAACGCCGCCTTCACGACGGCCCTGCGCAGCTACGCGCAAGCCGTCAAGAGCCACGTCCGCAGCGAGGAAAAGGATGTCATGCCCCTCGCCCGCGAGGCGCTGACTGCCGACGACTGGGCCGATATCGACAAGGCTTTCCTCGACAACGACGACCCCCTGTTCGGTAGCAAGGCGAGGGCCGAATTCCGTGAACTGTTCCACCGCATCGTCAACCTGGCGCCGGAATCGATCGGTCTCGGCGGCCATAGCGGCGGCGCGCTGCAAAAACCGATCGCCCCGGTGGGCGACGTGCTGCTCAAGATCGAGGGCATGGAAAGCTGCTACGGCCGGATCAAGGCGCTGAAGGGCATCGACCTCGAAGTGCGGCAGGGCGAACTGGTTGCGCTGGTCGGCGCCAATGGCGCCGGCAAGACCACCTTCCTGCGCACCCTGTCCGGCGTGCAGCCGATGAGCGCCGGCCGCATCATCTTCAACCGCGAGGACATCTCCGGCCTGCGCTCGGACCTGCGCATGCGCCGCGGCATCTGCCAGAGCCCGGAGGGCCGCCAGGTCTTCGGCCCGCTGGCCATCGAGGACAACCTGCGCCTGGGCGCTTACACCCAGCCGAAAGGGCAGGTCGAGGGCGATCTCGAACGGGTCTACGCGATGTTCCCCATTCTCAAGGAAAAGCGCCATCTGCCAGCCGGCACATTGTCCGGCGGCCAGCAGCAGATGCTGGCCATCGGTCGGGCGCTGATGGGGCGCCCGAAGATGCTGCTACTCGACGAGCCGTCGATGGGCCTCGCCCCGCTGCTCGTCGAAGAAGTGTTCAACGTGGTCAAGGCGTTGAAGGCCGAGGGCATGACCATCTTCCTGGTCGAGCAGAACGCCTTCGCCGCGCTGGCCATCGCCGACCGCGGCTACGTGCTGGAAACCGGCCACATCACGCTGACCGGCACCGGCCAGGAGCTGATCAGCAACGAGCAGGTGCGTGCCGCCTACCTTGGCATGTAGGGGAGATCGCCCACGTCGCCCCAACCTGAAGCGGTCACCACGGTGATCGCTTTTTTGCTTCCGCCAGCCCTCCTTCCCAACCCTTCAGGAAACGCGCCATGACCTCATCCCACTACCTCGCCGGCCTGTTCGCCCCGCGCTCCATTGCCGTGATCGGCGCCTCCGAGAAGCCGGGCAGCATCGGCCACGTCATCCTGAAGAACCTGCTCGCCAACGGCTACAAGGGGCGCCTCGTCGCCGTCAATCCGCGCTACCCGACGGTGCTCGACCAGCCCTGCGTGGTGAGCATCGAGGCGGCCGGGGGGGCGGTCGACCTGGCCATCATCACCACCGCGCCGCGCACCATCGCCGAGATCATTGCGCAGTGCGGCCGGGCCGGGGTGCGCAACGCCATCGTCGTCAGCCACCCGGCCAGCGTGGCCGCCAACAGCGCCACCACCGAGCGGCGCATCCGCGATGCCGCGCTCAATGCCGGTGTCCGCTTCCTCGGCCCCAAGTCGCTCGGCATCGTCTGCCCGCATGCGGCGCTGAACGCCACCTTCACCGAGATCTCCGCCCTGCCCGGCGACCTGGCGCTGGTCGCGCAGTCCGGCGCCATGTGCGCCTCGGTGCTCGACTGGGCGACCATGAACCGCATCGGCCTGTCGCTGGCCGTATCGCTGGGCGAGGCGATGAATGTCGATTTCGGCGAGGTGCTCGACTACCTGGCCAACGACGAGCGCACCCGCTACATCCTGCTTCACGTCGAGAAGATCCGCCACGCACGGCGCTTCATCAGCGCCCTGCGTTCAGCCGCCCGCATCAAGCCGGTGATCCTGCTCAAGTCGGGCAACCATGTCGGCGACGAGATGGCCGACCCCGATGCCGCCGAACTGGCCGACCAGGTGTTCGACGCGGCAGTGCGCCGCGCCGGCGTCGTCCGCGTGCGCGACCTCGGCCAGCTGTTCCACGCCGCCCGCGCCCTGGCCTCGGGCTTCCACCCGCGCGGCAGCCGGCTGGCCATTCTCAGCAACGGCACCGGCCCGGCGCGCATGGCGGCCGACAGCGCCCGCCGCCTGGGCATTCCGCTGCCGGCGCTGGCCCCGGCCACGGTCACGACGCTCAAGCCGCTGCTGCCGCGCGAATGGAAGGGCCACAACCCGATCGACCTGGGCGGTGACGCAAGCAGCGAACGCTACCTGGAAGCCACCCGCCAGCTCGCCCAGGACGCGCAGATCGATGCCATCCTCGTCGTGCTCTCGCCGCTGGCCCTGGTGTCGCCCCAGGCGGTGGCCGAGGGCCTGGTCGACATCGCCCGCAACAGCCGGACCACCCTGTGCTGCTGCTTCATGGGCGGCGCGCAGGTGGCCGGCGCCCGGCAGATACTCGAGGAAGCCGGCATCCCGGTATTCCGCACGCCGGATACCGTGATCGAGCTGTTCCACAATATCTCGACCTATTACCAGAACCAGAAGCTGCTGCTGCAGGTGCCCAGCCCGGGACGGCCGATGGCTGGCGGGCGCTCGGGCAGCGGCCGGGTGCTGGTCGACGCGCTGATTGCCGAGCGCCGTCGCGTGCTGTCGCGCATGGAAGCCCATGCCCTGCTCCACACCTACGGCGTGCCGGTGCGGCCGAGCATGGTGGCCCATACGGCCACCGAAGCGATGTTCGTCGCCGAGCAGATCGGCCTGCCGGTCGATGTCCATCTCGAATCGCCCGACCTGGCCGATGCCTTCGACGAACAGGCCGTGCGCCGCAAGCTGACCAGTATCGAATCGGTACGCACGGCGCTGCACGACCTGGTCGAGGCCCGGCGGCAGGGCGCCCCGGAGCAGCGCATCCATGGCGTGACCATCGCCCCGCATGGCGAGCATCCGCATGGCCGGCTGTTCATGGTCAAGGTCCTGCGCGATCCGGTCTTCGGCCCGGTCATCCTGCTCGGCGCCGGGGGCAGCCAGGGCGAGGCCCTGCGCGACCATGCCGTCGCCCTGCCGCCGCTCAACCGCTACCTGGCCCGCAAGCTGATCGACGCGACACGCATCGGCCACACCCTGGGCGAGCACGGCAAGTACCCGGCGGCCGACAGCCAGGCGCTGGAAGATGCGCTGCTCGGCATTTCCAACATGGTCTGCGAACTGCCGGCGCTCGACACGCTGGAAATCAACCCGCTGGTGGTCGATGCAAGCGGCTGCCTGGCCGTCGACGCCCGCCTCAGCATCGACCCGTCGCGCGGCGCCGGCCAGGGGCGCTACGCCCACATGGCGATCCACCCCTACCCGGCGCATCTGCGCCAGGAATGGCCGATGCGCGACGGCAGCGTCATCCGCGTCCGCCCGGTGCGCCCCGAGGATGCGCCGCTGGAGCAGGCTTTCGTCAACGCCATGTCGGACGAGTCGCGTTACTTCCGCTTCATGGACTCGACCCGCGAGCTGCCGCCGAGCCAGATCGTCCGCCTAACCCAGGTGGACTACGACCGCGAGATGGCGCTCATCGCGGTGATCGACGAAGGCGGCGCCGAGCGCCAGATCGGCAGCGCCCGCTACGTGCAGACGCCGGACGGCGAAGCGGTGGAATTCGGCCTGGCGGTCGACGACGGCTGGCAGAAATGCGGCCTCGGCCGCCGCCTGATGGAAGCCATCATCGACTGCGCGCGCGAGAAGCTCTACCGCAGCATGGTCGGCGACGTGCTCGCCGACAACCACAAGATGCTCAGCCTGATGAGCCGCCTCGGCTTCGCCGTCATGCCGCATCCGGACGGCAACGAGCTGAAACGGGTGGTGAAGCCGCTGCGCGAGTAAGCACCAGCCAAACTTGACATTTATGAAACATTTATTATAGTTACCACTAAACTTGCCACTGGCTGTTGACTGCCTGGCAGCACAAGCATCCGGAAACACAGGGAGGGAGATGGCATGGTGCGTGGTATCGACGCAATGACAGGGAAGGCCGCCGGCCTGCGCTTGTCCGGCGATGCGACGCGCCTGCCGCTTGCCCCGCACGCGCAGAGCATCCGCATTCATGTCTGATTCAGAAAAGACCTACTCCACCGGGCAGATGGCCACGCTGCTCGGCGTCAGCAAAAGCACCGTCCGCAAAATGGCTGACCGCGGATTGTTGCGCTGCTGGCGCACCCGCGAAGGCGGCCACCTGCGCTTTTCCCGGGAGCCGACGATGGCTGGCGCGACACCGCCGCCGCATACCGCGCACCTCACCCGCTTCCGCATTCACCTGCTGCACGGCAAGCAGGGCCACGCCGCGCGCTTGCCCGAACACCTGAAGCGGGAGTTCCCCTATGCCCGGATTTCGCACTCGGCGAGCATTTACAGCGCCCTGATGGAACTGGGCCGCACACAGCCGCATATCGTGATTGCCGACCTCGACGCCGCCAGCGAACGCGAATTCGCCATCGTGCACAGCATTCGCAACGACGAATGCCTGCGCAAATCCTTCGTGCTGCTGCTCGGCAACAGCGAGCAGGGCCTCGCCGCGCAGAACCAGATCAAGGGCTATGTCAGCTACTTCCCGGGCGACGACTACCAGGCGCTGGTCAAGGCCATTCGCGTCTTCGGCCTGGGTTTCTCGCTGGTCTGAACCCACTCGCGCACCAGCGTGCGCGGCGCGCGTTGACAGGGCTTCACCCGGCTCACGATAATCGCGTTTCTGCGGGAGAGAGGGTCTGGACAAGCAGACTCCGCCGAAGGCGCAAACTCCCATAATCGCTCAGGCATACCGAACCGCAGAGATCATTCGCCGGCTGGAGAGAAGTTGCGGGGTGTCCACACCCGGCAACTCACCGAAGGGGCAGGCTCGCCAAGGGCCGAAACTCTCAGGTAAAAGGACAGGGGGAGAGGCGTCACGGAAGCACTCGACACGAGGCTTCCGCCTTTTGACGGAGTCCTGTTCCATGCTCGACAGCATCGCCCACGTTTTTCAGCCCCTCGCCACCAAGCAATTCGACCTGCTGCTGGTCATCTACCTGGTCGCCATCACCACCGAAGCCATGTCCGGCGCCCTCGCCGCCGGGCGCCGCAACATGGACATCTTCGGCGTCGCCGTCATTGCCTTCGTCACCGCCCTGGGCGGCGGCACCATCCGCGACGTGGTGCTCGGCCACTACCCCATCGGCTGGACGCAACACCCCGAGTACGTCTACCTGGTCATCCTGGCCGGCCTCGCCACCACCCTGCTCGCCCGCTTCATGCACCACATGAAGCACGTCTTCCTGATGCTCGACGCCATGGGCCTCGTCGCCTTCTCGCTGATCGGCTGCAACGTCGCCCTGCAACTCGACTACCCGCTGGTGGTGGTGATCATGGCCGGCATGATCACCGGCATCTGCGGCGGCATCCTGCGCGACGTGCTGTGCAACCAGGTGCCCGTCGTCTTCTGCCGCGAGCTGTACGCCAGCGTCTCGCTCTTCGTCTGCGCCCTCTTCCTCGCCCTGCGCGCCGCCGGCATCGACGCCGACCTCAACACCCTGCTCTGCTTCGCTCTCGGCTTCGCCTTCCGCATGCTGGCCATCCGCCTCGGCTGGAAACTGCCGACCTTCTCCTACCAGCAGCGCTGGGATTAGCCGGCAGCAGGCCGGAAAGGGAAAGATCGTCTTCCTGGCCTGCCGCCGCATGGCGCGCCTGAAATGCCTTACTATCACCGCAGCGACGCGCAGGCCGCTACGGCCGCCCCCCCCCTCCACGACCATGCGGGAGCAGCCTTGCTCCCCCACCACCAAGGAAGCGATCGACATGTCTGACATCAACGATCTCGACAGTGACTCTGCGGTTTATAAAACGCTCCTCGAATCGACCAAGGCCATTCCGTGGAAAATCGACTGGGCAAGCATGACCTTTGCCTACATCGGCCCACAGATCGAACCCTTGCTCGGCTGGAGCCAGGCAAGCTGGGAGAACGCCAACGACTGGGCGATGCGCATGCATCCCGATGATCGCGACCATGTCGTCAATTTCTGCGTCGCCCAGTCGAAGGCCGGCGTCGACCACGAAGCCGACTACCGGGCGCTGACCAAGGAAAACGGTTACGTGTGGATACGCGATGTCGTCCACGTCGTGCGCAATGCGCAAGGCGAGGTGGAATCGCTCATCGGCTTCATGTTCGACATCAGCGAGCGCAAGAAGACCGAGGAAAAACTGCTCGCCCTGCAAAAGGAACTGGAAGCGCTGTCGTTCAAGGACGGCCTGACTGGCATCGCCAACCGGCGCCAGTTCGACGCCAGCCTGGAACGGGAATGGGAAAGCGCCCGGAGCAGCCAGCAGCCGCTCTCCCTGCTCCTGTTCGACGTCGACTTCTTCAAGCAATTCAACGATTTGTACGGGCACGTCCAGGGCGACAAATGCCTGACCGACATCGCACAAACGCTGAACCTGGCGGCGGTAGGCCCGCGCGATGTCGTCGCCCGTTTCGGCGGCGAGGAATTCGTGATCCTGTTGCCGGAAACCGACGCCATCGGCGCCCAGCGGGTCGCCAAACGCTGCCAGCGCCTGATCGAGAAACGGGCCATCACGCACGCCCAGTCGCCGCACGGCCAGCTGGTCACCGCCAGCATCGGCCTGGGAACCGTCATGCCGAACGACCGCATGAGCACCACCGACTTCCTCCAGGCGGTCGATCGCCAACTGTATGCGGCGAAGCAGAACGGCCGGAACCGGATCGAGACGGTGGCGCTATAGCGCACGCCGTGAGGGCAGCGCGGGCGACTGCCTAGAGGTGGAAATCGCCCGCCGCTTCCGGCTGGTAGAGCACTTTGCCGATCCGTATCCGGCAGGTTCGGCTCGGCACCCGCCAGCTGAAGGTGTCGCCCTCCTTGTAGCCGAGGATCGCGGTGCCGATCCCGGAGCAAACGGATAGTTTCCCGGCGCGGTCGTCTGCATCCTCCGGGTACACCAGGGCGACCTCCACCTCCTTGTCGTCCACCTCCAGCAAAGCCTTGGAATTCATCGTGATGACGTCCTCGGCGACTTTCTGTGGAGCGACGACGATGGCTCGCTCGATCTCATGCTCCAGCTCGAAAATATCCGACCCCTGTTCGAGGTCGATCAGATTCCTGAGCCGTGCCTTGTCGATCTCGGTGATGACGATGTCGGCCGTGTGCACCGCCGGGCGTTCGCGCAAGAGCCGGAGATAGCGCGCCGAGCTCATGACCAGGGACTTCATCGCCGGTGTTTCGCTCTCCGGCAAAAAGCCGCTACGCAGGAAAGCGTTGAGCGAGCGCACGTTCTCCGGGTGGATTTTGGCGATCAGCCTCGCCGCCCGCATCTCGAAGAAGGCGAGCTTCATGGCTTCGCGGATGGCGCTGGCGCCGAGCTTGCGGCCCCAGTTGTCGCGGTCGCCGATGACCAGGACCATCTCGCAGTCCCGGCCGCTCTTGACCAGACGCACGAAGCCCACCGGCACGTCATGCCGGTCGTAGGCCATGAAGAAGCGGCCGCCCTGGTTGAACAGATGGGTCAGGATCGGTAACTGGACCCGGCCGATGACCTGCTCGATCAAGCGGGAAACGTGGCGCGAATCGCTCAGGAAGCGGGTGACATCCTCGTCCTCCAGCCAGTCCATCAGCGTCAGCGCGTTGGCCCGGGTGATCTCGGGACAGAGGGAAACAAAGGGGGTGTTCATTTTTAGAGACTCCTGCAGGGGTATGGGGAAGGCAAGGACCTGCCGCACTGCTCAGGCGCTGAGCGGCGCATGCCAATGGCCGCTGAACAGCCGCTGCGGCAATTCCCGCGCGCGCACCCAGGCACTGGCTTCCCATACCGCTACCGGTACGTTGAGGCCGGCGTAGATGCCGTAGCCCTCTCCGGCCTGGATGATTTCCCCTGCCGCCAGGCTCTCGCCCGCCTTGATTGCCCCGCCAGCGACGATGGATTGGCCGGAGACGATGCCCCAGGAGGCTTCCAGGTGCTCGCTGACTTCGATACCCTGACTCACCTCGATGCCCTGCGCCGCCCAGGCGCTGCCCCCGACCTGCAGCGCGCCCCGGACGCGGAGACTGCTCTGGCACTTCAGGGCGGCGCCTACCGCGACATCACCGCCCACCGTCGTCTGGCCGCCTATCGTGCACTCCGAGCCCACCTCGACATCCCAGCCGACACGCAGGTCGCCGCCGCAGTCCAGGCCCTCCGCCACCAGCAGGTTCCAGTCGGCACGCACATCGCCGTCCACGTGCAGGCTGCCGAGCGAGCGGACATTGCCGGCCGCCCACAGGTCTTCGCCAACCTGCAGGCGGCGCCCGACGCGAATGCCGGACTCGGCTCGCAAACTGCCGCCGATGCGCAGCACGCTGTCCACCTCGATCGGGCCATGCACCAGCAGACTGCCGGCGAACACGACAGCCTCCGCTTCCAGCGCATCGACTTCAAGCACCGCCTTGGTCGGCCCGAACTGATCCATCAGCCAGCAGGCATCCGAAACCCGCCCGGCTGCCACGAGCGCATCGAGCAGCGGCTGGTAATCCGCGCCTTCCTGAAAATGGCGCATGAACCAGCGGAAACCATCGGTACAGGGATTTTTCTGCCGGACAAATTGACGCGAGATTTCCATTGCCCTCACTCCTTGTCCGAGCTATTGATCACGGGAGAGGCGGCTTCGTCCGGCCAGTGGACTGCCGGGAAGATCAGTGCAGTGCGCACTGATTGCTGCATCAAGGCGCCGTAGCGGGCAGCAGGCGCCGGGTGGTTGAGCTGGCAGGCGCCCGGCGGCGGCCAGATGCTGTGTTTATGGACGTTCATGTAACGCTCCTGGATGGCAAGTGTTGTCCCGCACCGGGTGGTGCGGGAAGGGAATCACCCGGCAGCCGCTGGGTATCGCTGAAGAATCAGGCGATTGGACGCAGCGTGCGGCACAGGCACGGTGACGAGGTAAAGCAAGGAAAATGGCGAGTCGAGAAAGCGCGGTACCGATAACGGTCAGCCGCCCGCTCGCTTCAGTTGAGCCCGGCGATCGTTTTGTTGCGCTATTGGGGGAGAAGCGTATCGCCGGGCT
>JAEUOE010000103.1 GCA_016790885.1 Dechloromonas sp.
GCCTGCCGTACCGGACAGGATGTCCTCGACATACTCCGGCGTGCCGGTTGCCTTTAGATGCTCGACGACGCGATGCACTTCGTCGTCGGACACGAAGGCCCCATGCACGCGGGTCGGGTAGCCGGTGCCCGGCGCCAGGTACAGCATGTCACCCTGGCCAAGCAATGCCTCGGCCCCCATCTGATCGAGGATGGTGCGCGAATCGATCTTGCTCGACACCTGGAAGGAGAGGCGGGTCGGGATATTGGCCTTGATCAGGCCGGTGATGACATCGACGCTCGGCCGCTGCGTGGCGAGCACGAGGTGGATGCCGGCCGCCCGTGCCTTCTGGGCCAGGCGGGCAATCTGCTCCTCGACCTTCTTGCCGACCACCATCATCAGGTCGGCCAGTTCGTCGATGATGACGACGATATAGGGCATGGACTTCAGTGGCTCCGGCGTTTCCGGGGTCAGGGTCAGCGGATTCGGGATGTGCTCGCCCTTCTTCTCGGCGTCCTTGATCTTGGTATTGAGACCGGCGATGTTGCGCACACCCATGGCCGACATCAGTTTGTAGCGCTTCTCCATCTCGGTCACGCACCAGTGCAGCGCGTTGGCCGCCTGCTTCATATCGGTGACCACCGGTGCCAGCAGGTGCGGGATGCCTTCGTAGATCGACAGTTCGAGCATTTTCGGGTCGACCATGATCAGGCGCACGTGATCGGGCTCGGACTTGTAGAGCATCGACAGGATCATGGCATTGACGCCGACCGACTTGCCGGAGCCGGTGGTACCCGCCACCAGCAGGTGGGGCGTCTTGGCCAGGTCGGCCACCACCGGCTGGCCGCCGATATCCTTGCCCAGGCACACCGTCAGCGGGCTGCTCATGTCGTTATAGGGCTTGCTGGAAATGATCTCGGACAGCTTGACCATCTGCCGCTTGGGATTGGGCAGTTCCAGCGCCATGCAGGATTTGCCCGGCACCGTTTCAACGACGCGGATCGACACCATGGCCAACGCCCGTGCCAGGTCGCGGGCCAGATTGACGATCTGGGCGCCCTTGACGCCGACAGCCGGCTCAATTTCGTAGCGGGTAATGACCGGCCCGGGCATGGCGGCCAGCACTTTCACCTGCACGCCGAAGTCAGCCAGCTTGCGCTCGATCAGGCGCGAGGTGTATTCGAGGGTTTCGGCACTGACCGTCTCGGTGGCCGGCGGCGCCGGATCGAGCAGGTGCAGCGGCGGCAACTGGCCGCCGATGATGGCCTCGGGGAACAGCATGGCCTGCTTTTCGCGCTCGACGCGCTGCTCCGCCTTCTTGGAGATCGGCACTTCGGGTGGCGGCGTTTCGATGACGATCGGCTCGTGCAGTTCGACCCGCCGCTTTTCTTCCTCGACCACCACTTCGCGCTGCTGTGCGACTTCCTTGCCAATCTGCCGGTCGCGCCAGGCATCGACCCGGCCGTAGAAGAAGCCGACGAAGGCTTCCAGCAGCAAACCCAGTTTTTCGAAGGCCCACAGCCAGGACATGCCGGAAAAAATGCTCCAGCCGGTCGCCATCAACGCCAACAGGAACAGCGTCGAGCCGGTGTAGCCCAACTGGGTCGCCAGCAGCCTGCCCAGTTCGATGCCAAGCAGACCGCCCGGCGCCAGCGGCAATTCGGCCTCCATCGTGTAAAAGCGCAAGGCTTCGAGCGAGGAGCTGGCCAGCAACAGGAAAAAAAAGCCGCCCAGGGCGACGAAGAGCGGATGCTGCTTGTGCTCGTCCGGCGCATTGAACTTGCGCACGCCCCACCATACGAACATGCCGAACAGCACGATCCACCACCAGGCCGAAACCCCGAACAGATAAAGCAGCAGATCGGCGATCCAGGCACCGGCGCGACCGGTCGGATTGTGCAGGGTCGACGAGACGACCGCATGCGACCAACCTGGATCTTCGCGATTGAAGCCCCACAGGGCCATGATCAGGAACAGCGCGACGGCGCCAACGCCCAGCCAGCGCGATTCCTGCAACAGATTGCCAATCTTCTCCGGCAACGGGCTGGGCGCCGTTGTCGTCCTCGCCATACGGGCCATGCTCAAGCCCCCGGGATGACCAGCAGGTCATCCTCGTAACGGATATAACCGCTCACTTCCAGATCGCGCATGACCTTGCTGACCATTTCGCGCGATGCACCAATCATTTTCGCCATATCCTGCTTCGACATTTTCTTCTTGATCACACGCCGTCCTTCGACGACTTCCGACATATCCAGCAACAAACGGGCGACGCGCCCATAGACATCGAGCAAGGCCAGGCTCTCGATCTTGCGATCCGCTTCGCGCAGACGCATGACCAGGGTCTTCATCAGTTTCTGGGCCACCTGGAAATTGTCCTGCAGACAGCGCTGGAGGGCTTCCTTGCTGAGGAACAGCAATTCGCAGGCTTCCGCCGCGACGACGTTGGCCGAGCGCGGACTGCCATCGATCAGGCCCATTTCGCCGAAGAACTCGCCCGGCCCCAGCCAGGCCAGAATGATCTCCCGCCCGTCCTCGTCGGTATTGGTCACTTTGGCCCGCCCGGCCAGCAACACATAGAGGGAATCCGTGCTCTCGCCCGAACGTACGACAAAGGCACCGCGTTCCACGCGCTTGCGCCCGGAAACCCTGGATAACTTCTCCAGTTCCGGATCGTCGAGACCGGAAAACAGGGGCACGTTGCGCAAGACAACCAGACTAAAACCGATTGGAGTAGTCGCCATAAATCATTTTCCGTTCATAGAGTTACGTGATAATTATAAACCCGTTTCCCATATTTCATAGGAACTTCGGAAAAATTGGAAGCTCAGACAACGCTATAATTTTCGGCCCCGTCACCCAAGAGGATCGTCATGTCCCAGAACGTCCGCCACACTCCGCTCATCATCCTCGGTTCCGGCCCCGCCGGCTACACCGCAGCCGTCTATGCCGCCCGCGCCAACCTCAAGCCGGTGCTGATCACCGGCATGGCCCAGGGTGGGCAATTGATGACGACGACCGAAGTCGACAACTGGCCGGCTGCTGCCGACGGCATCCAGGGCCCGGAACTGATGGCCAACTTCGAAGCCCATGCCAAGCGCTTCGATACCGAAATCATCTTCGACCACATCCACACCACGAAGCTGACCGAAAAGCCCTTCACGCTGGTCGGCGACAGCGGCACCTATACCTGCGACGCCCTGATCATCGCCACCGGCGCCTCCGCCATGTACCTCGGCCTGCCCTCCGAGGAGGCCTTCATGGGCAAGGGCGTTTCGGCCTGCGCCACCTGCGACGGCTTCTTCTACCGCAACAAGCCGGTGGCCGTGGTCGGCGGTGGCAACACGGCGGTCGAGGAAGCACTCTACCTGGCCAATATTGCCAGCCATGTGACGGTCATTCATCGCCGCGAAAAATTCAAGGCCGAGAAGATCATGCAGGACAAGCTGTTCCAGCGGGAGAAGGAAGGCAAGGTCACCATCCTGTGGAACAGCACGCTCGACGAGGTACTGGGCGACGATTCCGGCGTCACCGGCCTGAGCGTCAAGAACACGCAAACGGGCGCGCTGACCCAGGTGGACGTGCATGGCGTGTTCATCGCCATCGGCCACAAGCCGAATACCGACATCTTTGCCGGCCAGCTGGAAATGGACAACGGCTACCTCGTCACCCAGGCCGGCCGCCACGGCAATGCCACGCAAACCAGCATTCCCGGCATCTTCGCGGCCGGCGACGTGCAGGACCAGATCTACAAGCAGGCCTGCACCTCGGCAGGTTCCGGCTGCATGGCGGCGCTCGATGCCGAGCGTTACCTCGACAACCTTGGGCACTAAACCCACCAACGACCAGTTGAAGGCGGGCTTGCGGGCGGCCTGGAAAGGCCGCCCGGACAGTGTCCGCCCCGTTTCATCCAGACCCGCCGGCACTGCCCGTCCGCCCGCCGCCCCCGCCGACCCCGGGGATGACGCTACGACCTTTCGGGCGGCTGTCAGCGATACCCAACCCCTGCTGGCAGACAACCGCGTGCAACTCGGCCGACCGCCCTCGCGCCGCCTGCCGCCCCGCCCTGCAGCGTCGCCCGGGCTTGCTCCCGGCGCATCCCCGCCCACCCGGTCCGAAGCCGGATTACCAGCCCACTGGCACCACGAAGGCAGCGTGCCGGCACGCCTGCCGCGCGACCCCGATGCTGCCGCCCTGGCGATGGCGATGAGCGGCGTCGCTCCGCTACCCGACTGTAACCGGGTTGTTCTCGGCACACCGCCTCCGCCGCCCCGGCCGCTGCAGTCCATCGAGGATGAACATGCCGCCCTGCACGAGAGCCTGCACGGCCAGATTGGCTTGCAGGACCGCCTGGAGGGCGGCGACGAACCACAGTACCTGCGCAACGGCCTGGCCTCCAGCGTGCTGCGCGATTTGCGGCGTGGCCGCTGGGTGATCCAGGCTGAACTGGACCTGCATGGACTGAACCGGGACGAGGCGCGCCAGCAGCTGGCGACATTCCTGGCCGAATGCCTGCACCACGGGCGGCGCTGTGTGCGGGTCATCCACGGTAAGGGACACGGCTCGCCGCAAAAGCTGTCCATCCTGCGCCAGCTGGTGCGTGGCTGGCTGGCCCAGCGCCAGGAAACCCTCGCCTACTGCCAGGCGCTGCCGCACGACGGCGGGGAAGGCGCCCTGATCGTGCTGTTGCGCGCCAGCAAAAAGTAAGGGCAGCCGCAGCTGCCCCTCGTTACCGTTGCCCGTTATCGGGCATCCACCCAAACGATCAGATGGCTGCTTCGTTGGTCTCGCCGGTGCGGATACGCACGACCTGCTCGACGGGCATGACGAAAATCTTGCCGTCGCCGATCTTGCCGGTGCGCGCCGCCTTGATGATCGCGTCGATGGCGGGGTCGACCTGCTCCTCATTGACCACGATCTCGATCTTGATCTTGGGCAGGAAATCGACCACGTATTCGGCACCGCGATACAGCTCGGTATGCCCCTTCTGGCGACCGAAACCCTTGACCTCGGTCACTGTCAGGCCGCTGATGCCGATTTCCGACAGGGCTTCGCGCACTTCGTCCAGCTTGAACGGCTTGATGACGGCTTCGATTTTCTTCATGGTCTGTTTCCCCTAATCAGGTTCTTAAAATTCGTCAACATAACGGTTGGTAATAGGATACCGCCAATCCTTGCCGAAACCGCGCGGCGTAATCCGGATACCGACCGGCGCCTGGCGCCGCTTATATTCCGCGATGCGCAGCAGGCGCACCACACGCCGCACGTCGGCCTCTGGCAATCCGGCGGCGATGATTTCGCGCGGGCTGCGATCCTCTTCCATGTAGGCGCGGACGATGGCGTCCAGCACCTCGTATTCGGGCAGCGAGTCCTGGTCTTTCTGGTCCGGCTTCAGCTCCGCCGACGGTGGCCGGACGATGATGTTTTCCGGAATCACCGGATCACCCTGGCACAGCGAATTGCGATAGCGCGACAGGCGATAGACCAGGGTCTTGTACACATCCTTGATCACCGCGAAGCCACCGGCCATGTCGCCATAAAGCGTACAGTAGCCGACCGCCATTTCCGACTTGTTGCCGGTGGTCAGCACCAGCTTGCCGGTCTTGTTCGACAGCGCCATCAGGATGTTGCCGCGAATGCGCGCCTGGATGTTCTCTTCCGTCGTATCGGCCGGCAGCCCTGCGAACAGCGGGTCGAGCATGGCGGCGTAGGTTTCCATGGCCGGCGCGATGGCGATCTCGTCATAGCTGCAGCCCAACTGGCGGATCATCTCGCGCGAGTCGTCCAGGCTCATCTGCGCCGTGTAGGGCGACGGCATCATGACCGCATGCACCTTGTCGGCACCCAGCGCATCGACTGCGACGCACAGCGTCAGGGCTGAATCGATACCGCCGGAGAGGCCGATGATGGCGCCCTTGAAGCCGGATTTACCGATGTAATCGCGAACGCCGAGCACCAGCGCGTTGTAGGCCTCGGCCTCGAGCGGCAGTTCGTCGCAGAGGTCGTTCGAGGTCAGGCGGCCCGCCGCAAAATCGACGATACCGAGCGCTTCCTCGAACTGCGGCAGACGCATGCAGACATTTTTGTCGGCATCGAGGGCAAAGGAGTCGCCGTCGAAAACCAGCTCATCCTGGCCACCGACCAGGTTGCAGTAGATGGCTGGCATACCCGTCGCCTCGACGCGATCAGCCAGCACCTGCACCCGCTCGCGGGTCTTGTCGAGATGGCAGGGCGAGGCGTTGAGGACGAGCAGCAGTTCGGCACCGGCCTGGCGGGAGAGCTCGGCCGCGCCCTCTTCCCAGATATCGGCACAGATGTTGATGCCGCAGCGCACTCCGTTCAGCGTGACAACGCAGGGCTCGGTGCCTTGCTCGAAATAACGCTTCTCGTCGAAGACGTCGTAGTTCGGCAGGCGCATCTTGCGATAGGTCGCGGTACGCCGGCCTTTTTCAATAACCGTGGCGGCGTTGTAGCAAGCGCCTTCGTGTTCTTCCGGATGCCCGACGACAATGGCGATGCCGTCAACGCGGCAGGCCAGGTCGTCGAGTGCCCGATGGCAGGCCCGGTAGAAATCCGGGCGCAACAGCAGATCTTCCGGCGGATAGCCGGACAACGCCAGTTCCGGCGTCAGCAGCACATGCGCGCCGCGGCTTCTGGCCTCGGCAGCGCACTGGATGATGCGTTCGACGTTGCCCGTCAGGTCACCGACGGTGGCGTTGAACTGGGCAACGGCGAGTCGCAGCATGGACGCCTTACTTGGCCTCGGCCTGGTAGCGGGCGACGCCTTCCATGATTTCCTTGTGGGCGGCGTCGATGCCTTGCCAGCCCAGCACCTTGACCCACTTGCCCTTTTCGAGGTCCTTGTAGTGCTCGAAGAAGTGCGTGATCTGGTCGCGCAGGATCTGCGGGACATCCTCGTAGGTCTTGACGTCGTTGTAGGTCTGGATCAGCTTCGGCACCGGAACGGCCAGCAGCTTGGCATCCTGGCCGCCTTCGTCTTCCATGGCCAGCATGCCAATGGCGCGGCAACGGACGACGACGCCTGGCGGCAGGCCGAACGGGGTGACGACCAGCACATCGACCGGGTCGCCGTCACCGGCGATGGTGTTGTTGATGTAGCCGTAGTTGCACGGATAGTGCATGGCAGTGCCCATGAAGCGATCGACGAAGATCGCGCCGGATTCCTTGTCGACTTCGTACTTGACGGGGTCGGAATGGGCGGTAATTTCGATAATGACGTTGAAGTCGTCGGGAAGGGATTTGCCGGAAGATACGTTATTGAGTGCCATCGTTTTTCTCTCTGCGTTCAGGTTTGAGAACTTGCGATTATAACGCCGCCCCGGCCGGTGTTCAGCCCCAGGCGGCGAGAAACTCCTGCCAGTGCGGCGCACCGATCTTGGCCAGTTGCGCCTTGACGTATTCGGCCTCGGCGACTTCCTCCTCAGCCGTCAGTTCGCCACGCAGGCGGCGAAAACGGTTGTAGACCAGGTAGGTATTGATGACGTCGGTTTCGCAGTAATCGCGTATATCGGCAATCTGGCCGCCTTGCCAGGCCTCCCAGACCTTGCCGCCATCCATGCCAAGCTTGCCGGGAAAACCGAACAATTTGGCCAGATCGTCGAGCGGTGCATTGGCGCGGCCGTTATAGAGGGCCAGCAGGTCCATCAGGTCGAGGTGCCGTGTGTGGTAGCGGCTGATGTAGTTGTTCCACTTGAAATCACGGGAATCGGCGTAGTCGCCATCACCCATGTCCCAGTAGCGCGGCGCCGAGACACCGTGCAGCATGCCGCGATAGTGCAGCACCGGCAGGTCGAAGCCACCACCGTTCCACGACACGATCTGCGGCGTGAATTTCTCGATGCCGTCGAAGAAACGCTGGATGATGGCGCCTTCGTTCAAATCAGGCTCGGACAGGGACCAGACCTTGAGGCCTTCGCTGGTGCGCAGCACGCAGGAAATGGTGACCACCCGCTGCAGGTGCAGTTGCAGGAAATCGTTGCCGGTCCGGGCCCGGCGTTGCTGGAAGGCCAGCTCGGCGACCTCGTCGTCCGACAGTTCGCCCGGCAGGTCGTTGATCCGGCGCAGACCGGGTACGTCCGGAATAGTCTCGATATCGAAGACGAGAACCGGTTTCATGCCGGGAATACACCCGTCGACAGATAGCGGTCGCCCCGGTCGCAAATGATCGACACGATCACCGCATTCTCCAGTTGCTGCGACAGGCGCAAGGCCACGGCCAGCGAACCGCCCGAGGAAATGCCGGCGAAGATGCCCTCTTCCATGGCCAGCCGACGGGTCATCGCCTCGGCATCGGTCTGGCTGACGTATTCGATACGGTCAACGTTGGTCCTGTCGTAAATCTTTGGCAGATAGGCTTCCGGCCACTTGCGGATGCCGGGAATCTGGCTGCCCTCTTCCGGCTGGCAGCCAATAATCTGGATGGCCGGATTCTTTTCCTTCAGGAAGCGGCTGGTGCCCATGATGGTGCCGGTCGTCCCCATGCTCGACACAAAATGCGTGACCCTGCCCCCGGTATCGCGCCAGATTTCCGGCCCGGTGCCTTCGTAATGGGCCAGCGGGTTGTCCGGATTGCCGAACTGATCGAGGATGATGCCCTTGCCCTCGTCGCGCATTTTCTCGGCCACGTCGCGGCACAATTCCATGCCGCCATCCTTGGGCGTCAACACCAGTTCGGCGCCAAAAGCCCGCATGCTTTGCCGGCGCTCGATGCTCTGGTTTTCCGGCATGACCAGGATCATCCGGTAGCCCTTCATCGCCGCCGCCATGGCCAGTGCGATGCCGGTATTGCCGGATGTTGCCTCGATCAGCGTATCGCCCGGCTTGATATCGCCACGCGCCTCGGCGCGCATGATCATCGACAGCGCCGGGCGATCCTTCACCGAACCGGCCGGGTTGTTGCCTTCCAGCTTGGCCAGGATGACATTGCCGCGCCTGTCATTGTCGACGCCGGGAATACGCACCAGGCGTACCAGCGGCGTATTGCCGACAAAGTCCTGCAGGGTTTTATACATTGCGATGCAGCCACTCGATATATTGGGAGACGCCTTCCTCCACCGTGGCCATCGGCGCATCGTAACCAGCTTCGCGCAAGCGGGTCAGATCACCCTGCGTGAAAGCCTGGTACTTGCCCTTCAAGGCCTCGGGGAAGGCGATGTATTCGAGCAAGCCTTGCGCCCGAAGTTCAGCCAGCGACAACGCGGCTTCGCCCCTGGCCAGGCGGCAACCGTTGGCGGCGGCCACGGCGACATCGTTGAAACTCTGCGCCCGACCTGAACCGAGGTTGAAGATACCGGACTTCTCGGGGTGATCCAGGAAGAACAGATTGACCTTGGCGACATCGCCGACAAAGACGAAATCGCGCATCTGGCCGCCGTTCTCATAACCATGCGAGCCTTCGAACAGCTTGACCTTGCCCTCGGCCTTGAACTGGTTGTAGTTGTGGAAGGCGACCGAGGCCATGCGGCCCTTGTGCGTTTCACGCGGGCCATAGACGTTGAAGTAGCGGAAACCGACAATCTGCGACGACGGGTTCCTGGCCAGGCGCTGCCGGACGACCTGGTCGAACAGGAACTTCGAGTAGCCGTAGACGTTGAGCGGCCCCTCGTACTGGCGCTCCTCCTTGAACACGTTGCTGGCGCCGTAAGTCGCGGCCGACGACGCATAGAGGAACTGGACATCCTGGTCCTGACACCAGTCGAGCAGGATCATGGAGTAACGATAGTTGTTCTCCATCATGTAGCGGCCGTCAGTCTCCATGGTGTCGGAGCAGGCGCCCTGATGCAGGATAGCCTCGATCTCGCCGTCGAAATGGCCGGCCTGGATGCGCTCGATGAAATCGTGCTTGTCGAGGTAGTCGGCGATCTCGCAATCGATCAGGTTCTTGAACTTGTCGGCCTTGGTCAGGTTGTCGACCGCAATGATGTTGGTGATGCCGCGCTCGTTCAGCGCCTTGACAATATTGGAGCCGATGAAGCCGGCAGCACCGGTGACGACGTAGTACATGGAGTTCTCCTTACAGGGCGGCGAGCAGTTCCTGGCGGGTGACGACCGCCGTGCCCAGTTTGCCGACGACAATGCCGGCAGCGATGTTGGCGACGCGAATGGCTTCGTCCCAGGCAGCACCGGCGGCCAGCATGACGGCCAGGGTGGCGATGACGGTATCGCCGGCACCGGACACATCGAATACTTCTTGCGCCTTGGCCGGCTGATGATGGACTTCGTCGGCGAACAGGGTCATCCCCTCCTCGCTCCGGGTGACCAGCAAGGCCTCCAGACCGAGATCGCCGCGCAGCTTGCCCGCCTTGGCAGCGAGCTCTTCTTCGTTCTTCCAGCTACCGACCACCTGCTTCAGTTCGGAGCGGTTCGGCGTAATCACTGTCGCGCCGGCATACTTGCCCCACTCGTCGCCCTTGGGATCCACCAGTACCGGCTTGTCGGCGGCACGGGCGATGCGGATCATTTCCGAGATGTGGGTCAACCCGCCCTTGCCATAGTCGGACAGGATGACCACATCGGCGTCGGCTACCCGGCGCTCGAAATCGGCCAGCTTGGCCTGCAGGATCTCGTGCGACGGCGGCGTTTCGAAATCGATACGCAGCAACTGCTGCTGACGGCCGATGACGCGCAGTTTGACGATGGTGTCGATATCCGTGTCGACATGCAGCCCGGCATCGATCTGCCCTTCCTCGAGCAGACGGCCCAGGGAACGCCCGGCATCGTCATCGCCGACGACCGAGAGCAGCGCCGTCACGGCGCCCAGCGAGGCGGCATTGCGCGCCACGTTGGCGGCACCACCCAGGCGCTCCTCCTGACGCTCGACCTTGACCACCGGCACCGGCGCTTCCGGTGAAATGCGGCTGACCTCACCGAACCAGTAGCGGTCCAGCATCACATCGCCAACGACGAGCAGGCGAACCTGCGAAACCTTTTCCAGCATAGTGCGACTCTCTCAGCGCCCGATGGCGAAATACTCGATACCCGAGCCGCGCACGAATTTCGGGTCGTACAAATTGCGGCCGTCGAAAATGACCGGGTTTCTCAGGCTGGCCTTGATCGCCGTGAAATCCGGGCTGCGGAATTCCTTCCACTCGGTCACGATGACCAGCGCATCGGCGCCTTCCAGTGCACCCATCGGGCTGTCGGCGTACTTCAGGCGCGCCTCGTCGCCGAAGATGCGTTGCGTCTCGTGCATGGCGACCGGGTCGTAAGCCGAGATGGTGGCGCCGGCGGCGAACAGGTCGGCAATCAACTCGCGGCTCGGCGCTTCGCGCATATCGTCGGTATTCGGCTTGAAGGCCAGGCCCCACAGGGCAAAGTGCTTGCCCTTGAGGTCGCCGAAACGATGCTTGATCTTGGCGGTCAGCACGTGCTTCTGGGCATCGTTGGCTTCCTCGACGGCCGTCAGGACCTTGAGCGTGATGTCGGCATCGTCCTGGGCTGTCTTGATCAGCGCCTTGACGTCCTTGGGGAAGCAGGAACCGCCGTAGCCGCAGCCGGGGTAGAGGAAGTGGTAGCCGATGCGCGGGTCGGAGCCGATGCCCTGGCGGACCATTTCAATGTCTGCTCCAAGCACCTCGGCCAGGTTAGCCAGTTCGTTCATGAAGCTGATGCGCGTCGCCAGCATGGCATTGGCGGCGTACTTGGTGAGTTCGGCGCTCTTGATGTCGGTAACGATCAAACGTTCGTGGTTGCGCTGGAACGGCGCGTAGAGGGCTCGCATCAGGTGGATGGCCTGCTCGTCCTCGGCACCGACCACGATGCGATCGGGACGCATGAAATCTTCGACAGCGGCACCTTCCTTGAGGAATTCCGGATTCGAAACGACGCTGTATGGCGTCGTCACGCCGCGCTGCTGCAGTTCATCGGCAATCGCGGCATGGACCTTGGCACCGGTACCCACCGGTACGGTGCTCTTGTCGACGACAACCTTGTAGTCAGTCATCAGGCGACCGATGTTGCGGGCAGCGCCAAGAACGTATTGCAGGTCGGCCGAACCGTCTTCATCGGGCGGCGTGCCGACGGCGATGAACTGGATGGTGCCGTGCTGAACGGCCCTTTCGATGTCGGTGGTGAAGCGCAGGCGGCCGGCTGCGACATTGCGGCGGACCATGTCCTGCAAACCCGGTTCGTAGATCGGAATGCCGCCTTCCTCAAGGATGCGGATCTTCTCCGGATCGACGTCGAGACAGAGGACGTCATTGCCCACTTCGGCCAGACAGGTACCACTGACCAGACCGACATAACCGGTGCCGACAACAGTAATTTTCATGAAACTTCCTACAGAGATTGATCGAATTCTTCGCCGCGACGCGGTGGGTAGGTTTCCCAGCCGCCACAGGCCGGACAGCGCCAATAGAACTGGCGGGCCTTGAAACCGCAATTATCGCACCGATAGCGCGACAGGCGCTTGGTGTAGCCCTGGATGATGCTCCGGGCCAACTCCACATCCGGCCGGAGTTCAGGAGAGACCAGCGGCAGGCGGGCACTCATCAGCTTTTCGAGACCGAGCAGCGTCGGATTGCGCTGCAATTCGGCGCGCACCAGACGATACGCCGCCTCGGTGCCATCGCTCTCGAGCACCAGTTGATAGACAACCTCGAGCAGGTCGAGCGAGGGGTAGCGCTCCAGATAGCCGCTCAACAAGGCGATGCCCTCGGCAAGGCGCTCCTGCTTGCGATGGGTTTCGAGCAGGCGCTGGGCGACCAGCGCCAGATAGGCCGGATCCTGCTGCTCGATACGCTGCCAGGCCGCAATCGCTTCCTGCGCCTTGCCTTCCTGCAGCAACAAGTCGCCATGCAGCAAGCTGGCGCGCACGCATTTGCGGTTTTCCTGCATGGCGACATCAAGGTATTCGCGCGCCGTATCCGGGCACGAGCGCATGATCTCGTTGGCAGCCAACTCGCAGTAATACTCGGCAATCTCGCGATGCGAGGCGACATCGGGCAATTCCCGTGCGATCTCGACCGCTTTCAGCCACTCTTTCTCGACCTGGTAGATTTCCAGCAAATTGCGCTTGGCCTCTTCCTCGAAGCTGCTTCCCAGCAATTTATTGAAAATCTCTTCGGCGCGGTCGAGCAGGCCGGCCTTCAAATAATCCTGGCCCAGTTCCGACAAGGCCTGCAAACGGACCCGCTCGTCGAGATCGGGCAGGTCGATCAGGTTCTGGTGCATGCGAATGGCACGCTCGGTCTCACCCCGTCGACGAAACAAATTACCCAGCGCGAAATGCAGTTCGACCGTCTGCGAATCGACCTTGGCGACCTCGAGAAAGGAATCGATCGCCTTGTCCGGCTGCTCGTTGAGCAGGAAGTTCAGACCCTCGAAATAGGAGCGTGGCAAAGCTCTCGATTCATGCACCACCTGGCGCATGTCGACCCGGGCGGCAGCCCAGCCCAGGCCAAAAAAAACCGGAATGAGCAAAAACTGCCAGTATTCGACCAGCTCGGTCATAGGGGTGGCGGCACCACAACGTCCGTGGCAGCCGGCTTGTGCGCACTTGCCGAACGTTTCAGGCGGGAGATTTCACGCCGCTGACGGAAGATCACGCCCAACAGGGACAACGCGCCGAGTACCACACCGCCGACGAAAAACCCCAGCAGGACGAGCACCAAGGGAGCCTCCCAGACTTGCCCGGTAAAGAAGCGAAGGCTGACCGGATCGGTATTCTGGACCGCGAACACCAGAAGGACGACGAAGATGATGAGCCGGATGGCCCAAGTCAGTGCTGTCATGACATTCAATAAAAAAGGGCAGTGAAATCATTCACTGCCCCGAATCTACCACATTGGGCCAAGTCCGGCTTCAGATCGCCTGATCGACCCTTTCGCGCAATTCTTTTCCAGCCTTGAAATGGGGAACCCATTTGGCCGGCACACTGACCTTCTCCCCCGATTTGGGATTGCGTCCAACGCGCGGGGGACGGTAGTTGAGCGCAAAGCTGCCGAATCCGCGGATCTCGATGCGATCCCCGCGCACAAGCGCCTCGGACATCGCATCGAGCATCATCTTGACCGCAAAATCAGCATCCTTCGCCACCAACTGCGGAAAACGCTCCGCCAGCCGGGCGATGAGCTCGGATTTGGTCATGCTTTTTGCCTATCAGCCTTGCTGGTTGAGTTTGGCCTTCAGCAGGGCGCCCAGGTTGGTCGTACCGGAAGCAGCGGAAGCCGATTCAGAAGCCAGCTTCTGCATCGCTTCGTGCTGCTCGGCATTGTCCTTGGCCTTGATCGACAGGTTGATACCACGGGTCTTGCGATCGACGTTGATGATCATCGCCTCGACTTCATCACCGACCTTCAGGTGCTGCGACAGGTCGTCGATACGATCGCGGGAGAACTCGGAAGCACGCAGGTAGCCTTCGTTCTCGCCATCCAGGGTCATCACGGCACCACGGGCATCCACCGACTTGACGGTTGCGCGCACGATGCTGTTCTTCTCGTGGGTAGCGATGAAGTTGGTGTACGGGTCACCTTCCATCTGCTTGATGCCGAGGGAGATACGCTCCTTCTCGACGTCGATGCCGAGCACGATGGCTTCGACTTCGTCACCCTTCTTGAAGTTGCGGATGGCTTCTTCGCCGGTCGCAGACCAGGACAGGTCGGACAGGTGAACCAGACCATCGATACCGCCCGGCAGGCCGATGAAGATGCCGAAGTCGGTGATCGACTTGATGGCACCGCGGACCTTGTCGCCCTTCTTGTGGTTCATGGCGAAATCGTCCCACGGATTCGGCAGGCACTGCTTCATGCCCAGAGAGATACGACGACG